>JBNMJT010000038.1:0-18797 GCA_050873945.1 Dorea sp. | reverse complement strand
TTTGTAGAGCTGCCCTTGGAAAGTGGCGTTGATGTTTGGGTCTTACGCGACGGGACTCCATGAACCGTGTCAGGTCAGGAATGAAGCAGCACTAAGTGGAACCTCTCGGGTGCCGTAA
This sequence comes from Dorea sp., assembly GCA_050873945.1. Classification (GTDB taxonomy): domain Bacteria; phylum Bacillota; class Clostridia; order Lachnospirales; family Lachnospiraceae; genus Dorea_A. Next base: position 18,679 of record JBNMJT010000038.1, on the reverse strand, counting down.
GGGTGCCTGGGCTGAGTTAACTACCAAGGTAACGTCTGTGAAGGCTCGTTCGAAGCGCAATGCACATAAAAAAAGATATCTACAATATCCACTGTGGTTTTCCACATGTGGATATTTTTTTACAATAAATGGGGACGGAGGATTTCTGGAAATCCTCCGTCCCCATTTATGTTATAATATATATTTCCTTACAAATTGCTCAACAATATCCATATTCTTCTCCGTCCAGAATGCCGGATCGCCATGTCTGGCGTTTTCCACCAGATAAAATTCTACTTCTTTTTCTTCTTCCCGCAGCTTCTTATACAGCCGTATACTCTGTTCCGGTGCTACCAGATCATCTGCCAGGCCATGCATCAACAGAACCGGCGGCATCGGGACATCTTTCTTCACATAATTCATACATGTAACGGGATCTGAAAGTTCCGGATGTTCATATACATTCTTTCTTCCGATCAGCATACCTTCCGGACTGTCCGGTTCTCCCTGATTCAATGTTGTCGAAAAATCCTCTTTGATCTGCACGCAGCTGACACCGTAGAAATCTACAATTGCATTAACCTTGCAGGAATATTCTCCATACACATCTGTATCCATCAGATCCTGATCCGCGGTCACACCGGCGATGAATGCTGTATTTCCGCCACTGGAATCTCCCATAAGGAAAATCTGATCTGCATCAATGTTGTACTCTTCTGCATATTTCCGTAAGAATCGTATACCTGTTTTTGCATCTTCCACCGGAGCCGGAAATGTTGCAAGACCGCTTTCTCTATATTGAAGGATCGCCGTGACAAATCCACGTCTTGCAAGATCTGCCATTGCCCCGAGGCGTTTATAGTTGTCCTGTTTTCTCCATGCAGAACCCTGCACGTAAAGAATTGCCGGATATTTTTTCGATTCTCTGTCATTGCTCTCCGGTATCATCATCTGCAGCGTGCGTTCGATTCCGCCACGGTTTACATAGACAACATCATGCTTGTATAATCCATACATTTCTGTTCCGTCGGCTGTAATTTTATGGACCTCTTTCAGATCTTCGATCTGTGCTCTGAATTCTTTAAAGTCCATGTTTTTTATTTCATCTTTTGTCACCTGATATTTCCTCCGATTATTCCTTCTTTTTCTTATGCATATATCTTATTCTTCTTTTTTCTCCGTTGCTTCACTCTCTTGAGCTTCTTTTTCCAGCTGCTTTTTCTTCTTCCTTGCCTCACGCAGTTCTTTAAAAAATGACTTCATCATCAGACTGCATTCTTCTTCCATAACGCCCGTCGTCAGCTCCACCTGATGGTTGAACTCCGGCATGTCCAGAAGATTTAAGATCGAACCTGCACAACCTGCCTTGGGATTCATACATCCGACTACCACACGGGTCATACGGGATTGCACGATTGCACCAGAACACATCTGACACGGTTCCAGCGTCACATACATCGTACAATCCTCCAGTCTCCAGTCATTCATTTTCCTGCTTGCTTTCTTAATCGCAATCAATTCTGCATGTGCCAGGGTATTGTTATCAATCGTTCTCCGGTTGTACCCTCTTCCGATAATCTTATCCCGATACACGATCACACAGCCAATCGGTACTTCTCCGATCGCATAGGCTTTTTTTGCCTGTTTGATTGCTTCTTTCATATATTTTTCATCTGTACTTTGCATTGCCACACTCCATCTGACTATTTTTGTTCATCTTACTTGTCTGTATGTCTGTTACATCTTCTATATTTATTTAATACCTTCCGCCTATCTCCACTTCGGTATTTCCTTCTACTCTGGTTTTACTTTACACATCTGCGCAGCTTTCCGGTCCGCGGACATTTCTGCACCAGTATCCAAATGTCTCTCTGTCATTCTTTTCTTCTTCCATAAGCGCAAGTCCGGTCTCCTCAGCCGGCAGAAATTCCGGGAAGCCAAAACTTTCTGCTGCTCTTGCTTCCTGTGGATGGTATACCCCCGGCACTCCTAATTTTAACTGACCACCGCGAACTGTCAATATCAGATGATGATAATTATAATATCCATGAACCAGAAAGCTGTTGTTCGCATGCTTCCACTCACATCTTGGAAGGCATACCATATCTTTCCGCTGAATCTTTCTGACTTTATATCTCTTATCAATGTTATTATTCTCTTTATATATACAGTTTTTTATGTCATACATATCCTGAGAACCATTCTTTGTGTTTTTTTCACCAGACATCTCTCCAACGTTCTTTTCTTCTTCGTACGTCTTTTCTGACCTGTTTTTCTCCTTTTTAGCACCTGTCTCTTCTACGGTTCGATCTTTTCCTCTGTCCTTCGTCTTTTCTACATACGTCTCTGCTTCTACAGTCTTCTCCCTTTCTACCTCTGCCTCTTCTTTGACAGTCTTCTCCCTTTCTACACCAGTCCCGGCTTCTGTCCTCTTCTCATCGCCGGACTTACTTAACTTCTCCATCTCATCAGACCTGCATTCCATCTCCTGACCGGTCTTCTCCTCTGCCATCTCCCACTTCTCCATCCGGCAGACATTTACCACATCGTCATTCCATACAGCAGCATACCAGTGCCCGTTCATATCTTTCAAAATAATTCCGTTGACCAGATCATAATTTTCTTTCTCTCCGGTATCTTCCGGCGTATAACACAACTGATAATTCAACCCGGGAGCCGGCGGCTCTGTCACTCCCATATGAATTCCGTTGCATTTCTCTTTCCGGTTCCAGAACAAATATACTTCCAGTCCTTTTGGGTCTTCTTCCATCCGGAAACCTTTTCCGTGTACATGGATCACACACTGATCCATATCCTGTTCTACTTTCACAAAGCCTACATTCCGCATCTTTTTCTCTTGTTCATATTCATAAAGATATCGAATAAACCGTCTCAAAATATCCTCTCCTGTTTCTGGTTATTTATCACAATCTATTCGCAGGAATTTTCTTTTATGCTATTATCGCATTCAATTCCTGATACAACCTCTTCGCATAACTGTCGGTCATTCCGCAGATATAATCCGTGACCAGCAGAAGTCTCAGATACAGCCGGTAAATGTCTGACTGCCCCTCCGCATGATAACGGTATGCCTTTTTATAATTGTTGGAAATAAATGAGATCAGTCTTTCTTCTATAGAATTCAGCTTCTGTGCCGGATCATCGTATTTGATCGCCGCACCCATAAAACGGTCCATCAGATTGTCAAGCATCACAGCTTCTTTTACTTCCATCCGGTAGATCGTCTCCGACTGAAATACACATTTACATGCAATCTCTCCAAGTAATTTTACAAGTCCTTCTGCCTGTGTATCTACAAATAAATCTGACTTGTATGTTCCGTTCATGATCTCCTCATAATGCGACGTAAATCCGGATGTCGCACATCCGATCAGAAATCCCTGTGCTTTTACGATCCAGTTTTTCACTGCATAATCTCCCGGATTATCCACACCGTTTTTCTTTGCACGCTCATATAATTCTACCAGTTTATCTGCCGGCCGGAACCATTCTTCCTGTTCCTTATCTGCAAACTTCTTTTCCCGGTTCTGAAGCTTCCGCAGTTCATCCCGCAGACTATGATAAGTAACGAATCCTTTTACAAATGCATCTTCGATATCTGCAGTCTTATATGCAATATCATCTGCCGCCTCCAGAATAAATGTCAGCGGATGCCGGCAATTTCCCGCTCCCGTCTCCGTCACGATATCTTCGAACAGTTCACGGTCTGCGTAATAATATCCCATCTTTTTCTCCCGGATATCCCCCGACTCCGGCCGGATCTGTGTCGATGCCACCGGATATTTTATAATTGTGTTCAAAAGTGCATATGTCAGATTCATTCCATTTTCATCTACCAGAAAATGTAATTTACTCACCAGCCTGAGTGCCTGTGCATTTCCTTCAAAATGATAAAAATCTTCCCGCATCTGTGGTTCCAGCAGTTCTTCTATCGGCGTCCCGTGATATTTTAACACCGGAAGATTCCGTTCAAACCATTCCCGGATCGCCGACTCCCCGTAATGCCCGAATGGAGGATTCCCAATATCATGAATCAGTCCCGCACACTGAAGGATATTACAGATGTCTTCTTTCATCCCCGGAGTGAAACTGGAGTCTTTCTTATGTACCAGTATGCTTTCTCCGATATTCTGTCCCAGCGATTTTGCCAGCGATGACACCTCCATGGAATGGGTCAGTCTGGTCCGGATAAAATCGCTCTTATCCAGCGGAAATACCTGTGTCTTATCCTGAAGTCTCCGGAACGAAGCACTTCCGATGATCCGGTGATAATCTTTTTCAAATTCACTTCTCAGATCCGCATCTCCGGAGCCTGTATTCTGATGCTTATTCTGCCTTTGTCTCTTTGTTGATAAAAGTCTTGTCCACTCCATTTTATATCCTCCTTTTATTACTTACTTTGGTATCTACAGAACCTGCCACCGGCAACTTCTCTCGCATACTCAGATATCTGCAGGACCCGCCACCGGCAACTTCTCTCGCATACCCAGGTATCAAAAAATGTCCAGCCGGATCTCCGGCTGAACACCTTATCTACAGGACCTGCCGCCGGCAGCTCCTTTCTTACGTTCACTTTTCATTAATCCAGATAGATCGGCGGCTCATAATCTTTTCCAAGCAGTGCTTTCTTACGTTCCTGATATCCAAGGAACGCCCACTCCGTCATATCTGTCCACTGATGAGTTCCACGGTCATATACCTGCACATAACCGATTCTCTTCGGATGCATTCTTACGCTGTTCGATTCATATTCATGTCCGGTGTAAGGATTAAGTTCACCTTTCTCCAGATCTTCTTCCGTTGATGTGAATAAATCTGCTTCATTTTCCTGTGCATAGGAACTCTGATATCCCGTACCATAGTTCGCATTTCCCTGATCTGTGTTTTCATAAACAGCGGTTTCCTCCTCTGCTGCATATGTCTCTTCTTCCTCTGGTTCATCCGGAAGGAATTCTTCTGCAAGCTTACCTGACTCTCCCTCTTCTGAATAGTCAAATTCATGGTATTGGATTTCCGGTTTCTCTTCCTCTTTTTCTTCTTTCACCGGTTCTTCATGCTTCTTGTGAATTCCGAAAAATGCTCTCCAGCCATGTGCCTTTTTCTCCGGCTCTGCTTTCTTCGGTTCCGGCTCTTTCTCTTCTTCCGGTTCTTCTTCTGGTTCTTCTTCTGGTTCTTCTTCCGGTTCAGCTGCTGACTCTTCTACGTACTCCGGCTCTGCTTCATATCCAGTTTCTTCCGTATACTCCGGTTCTGCTCCGTATACCGGCTCTTCTACATACTCTGGCTCTGCTTCATATCCAGCTTCTTCTGCATACTCCGGCTCACTCTCGTATGCCGGCTCTTCTACATATTCTGACCCTGCTTCATATCCGGTTTCCTCTGCATACTCCGGTTCTTCTACATATCCAGCTTCTTCCGCATACTCTGACTCTGCTTCGTATCCAGCTTCTTCCGTATACTCTGGCTCTGCTCCATATCCGGCTTCTTCCGCATACTCTGGTTCTGCTTCATATTCCGGCTCACTCTCGTATACCGGTTCCTCTGCGCTTTCCTCTTCCGATGCCGCTTCTATCTCAATCGCAAGTTCTTCTGCATGTCCTTCTTCTGCCTCTGGTTCATATGCGGCTTTTTCCACAGCAGACTCCTCTGCCGCTTCCTCTTCTACCGCAACTTCCACTGTCTCTTCCGGCTCTGCAGCTGCTTCCCCCACTACAGACTCTTCTACTGTCTCTTCCGGCTCTGCAACCGGTTCTTCCACTGCCGGCACTTCTTCTGCCTCTTCCGGCTCCTCAGCAACAGGTTCTTCTGCTTTCTCATTTACAAAGAAGTCAAAGATCGTCTCCTGTACATATTCCGGATTCTCTTCTACAACTTTCTTTGCTTTTTTCCTGCTCTTCTTCTTCTCGATCACATCTAATTCTTTGTGAATATCAACCAGTTCCCCGATTGTAATATCCCTTTCTTCTGCTTTTACAGGTGCTGCTTTCTTCTCCGACTCAACAGCTTTCTGCTCTTTCACAGGTTTCTCTGTGCGGTCTTCATGTTCTTCTAATATATCTAAATAAAACGGGCATTCCAGGATCTTGGCGATCATACGCATATCCTGCTCCTGGAAATTATCTCTTCCGAGACGCTGTGTCAGATTCTGGCGCGACATCTTTTTTCCCGTCTGTTTTTCTATCTTTTCTGCAAGTTCTTTGATCGTCATTCCCTTACGGCTCAGGATGATCTTGACCTGTTCTCCAAATGTTAATTCCAACATCGTGTTCCTCCTTAATTATTCTTACGCTCCCATACTCTCCTCATATGTTTTTTCATGGTTTTGTAAACAATTTTCTATCTTGATAAATCTTTATTTTTCCCTTATATATTCTAACAAATCACCGAAATCACGTCAACTACGCTTCTTGCCAATTTGCCCTTGATTCCGTTCTAAAAATGAAGTTTTTCGTTCATTTTTTTCACGACATTTTCATCGATTTTTACTATTTTCCTGTCATAAGAAAGGATTCCATTTACCTCTTCTTCTATATCCGATAATTGTGTATAAATCGTCGCACTTAAACCACGTCCGATATTCGGGATAATGAGCTTTTTTATCAGTTTTTCATAGCCTCTGGTGAGCTCTTTTCTTCTTTTAAAGATCTTATAGCCGTAAATATCTTTCTCATACATGCTGTGTTTCGGAATCTGCAGGGAATACCCGCCGAACTCGGTAAGTGCCGTCACACGTTTTTCCGGTGTTATGCGCAGCGGGAAGAAATAATCATGGATACTTCTGATGTCACCGCATCCCTGATCGAACCATCCGCTTGCAGAGTCGATCAGTCTGGTATGATCCTCTGCCATGGCAGTATCCGTCATCTTCTTCGTCTTGAACTGTCCCCATCCCTCGTTAAATATTACCCATGTCACGATGGACGGATGATTATACAAGCACCGGATCGTCTCTTTCATTTCACTTTCAAACTGTTTCTGTCCGGCCGGATCCTGCCGTCCCATCAGATGAAGTCTCGTATCCTTTGCACGGATATGAGCTCCTTCCATCGCCGTTGCCATGTAGGTAACATACCAGCTTTTATATTCACGTCCTCCATTTACCATATCCTGCCATACCAGCATACCGATACGGTCACAGTGATAATACCATCTCTGTGGTTCGATCTTGATATGCTTCCGGATCATATTGAATCCCAGATCCTTCATCTTCTGGATATCATAGATCATCGCTTCGTCACACGGTGGTGTATACAATCCATCCGGCCAGTAGCCCTGATCCAGAACTCCTTTCTGGAAATATGGTTCATTATTCAGAAAGATCCTTGGGATTCCATTTTTATCATTCTTCACTTCTATCTTACGCATGGCAAAATAACTCTCTACCGTATCTCCGCCCATCTTGATATGCACATCATACAAGAATGGATCTTCCGGACTCCAGCTCCGCATACGTGGGATCTTCACTATACACGGCACCCCTGTCCGACCGGCAGTTTTTAACGGCCATATCTTTCTTGCCGTTACTGTCACCTCATAATCAATATCTTTTCTTCCGTCTGCATCTTCCAGCTGTATCATCACAGAAGACTGGTCATACAGCGGTGTGATCTTCAGATCACTGATATGATACTCCGGAACTTTTTCCATCCAAACAGTCTGCCAGATGCCGCTCTGTGCCGTATAGAACATCCCGCCATTTTCCAGCTTCTGTTTTCCCCTGCTGTAATAATATGTGTCGGAATAATCTTTTACCTTTACCGTCAGCGAATTCTTCTCTTCTTTCAGTGCATCTGTAATATCAAATGAAAATGGCAGATATCCTCCTACATGCTTTCCCTGCTTCTTTCCATTTACATAGACCGCCGCACATTGATCCACGGCTCCGAAATGAAGAAGCCAGCGGCTTCCCTTTTCCGGCTTCACCTCTTCCGGAAGACTTCTCTTATACCATAAGAATTCATCCGGTTTCAGCTGTCTTCCGACTCCCGACAGTACTGCCTCCGGTGAAAATGGAACCAGTATGTCCCCATCCATTTTCTTTGGAAATCCTTTTGTGTCTTTGATCGCATATTTCCATATGCCGTTCAGATTCACATAGCTTTTCCGCCGCATCAGCGGTCTCGGATATTCCCCTAATACATTCTTTTCATTTATATGGTCTGCCCATTTCGTCTTTAACTGTCTCATGTTCATACACCCCTTTTAAGCAAGTCTGATTTCGTGTAATCTCCCCTCGATCTCTTCATCTGTTGTAATTACTGCGGCTCTTGCCTCCCCCTGCTTCAGTTCGTATTCCCTGCACAGATATATTCCCGGATATTCTTCCGGCTGCTTTCTCATATACGGTATTCCATCCGGTCCCCAGGCAAATTCATACGTCCGCATATCCAGACCCATTCCCCGCCTGGTGGCTTTCATAAAGCTTTCTTTTAACACCCAGAAACGATAGAACCATTCTGTCTGTTCTTTTTCGTCTCCACCTGCACGGATGATCTTACACTCTGCCGGACAGAAATAGCGCTCGGCCACCGCCATCCGCAATACTCCGGTCATCTCCACGTCACATCCGACCTGCACGCCCTCCCGGTCACTGCAGGCACACAATACATATTTTCCCGAATGCGACAGATTGAATACGGCATGCTCCGGAAGTTCTGTCATCTCCTGTATCTTCTCCCATAAGCTCCATGCTCCGACACTCCTTGCCCGGTCTTCCATATTCCGCAGTTTATCTGCCTTTTCCTTTCTCCATTCCGGCACCCTGTTATAATATGCACGATATGTTTCTTCTATTAATAATGGTGTAATATCTGCCGCCCATACACTTACCATTTTCCCACTCCTTTTACTATACAGCTTTAGTCTAACACACTTTTTCGAAAATGAAAGAATTTATCCAATAAAAGTGTTGACAATCAAAAGCAGTTGCGTTAGACTACTATTAGTTTCATACTTTAAACACTTAAAGTTTTGCAGTGCGAATATTTTACAGTGCGACCGCAGTTGATCCACACGGGGAAGAAATATCACACAGGCATAAGTTATTATACAAAATCACACATTTGGAGGAAATGAATTATGATTATCGTATTAAAACCACGTACTACCAAAGATGATGTTTCTCGTGTAGAGGGCATGGTCAAAAAAAGAGGATTGAACACACACGTCGTACAGGGCGAGGAAATGACCATTATCGGTTGTATCGGTGATACAGCCAAGATTGATTCCAAATTATTCGAGATCGATTCCGCAGTCGACAAGGTAATGCATGTACAGGAGCCTTACAAATTAGCCAACCGTGCATTCCATCCGGAAGATTCCATCATCGATGTATCCGGTGTCAAAGTCGGAAGTAATAACCTTGCAATGATCGCAGGTCCTTGTTCCGTAGAATCTTACGAACATGTTCTCGAGATTGCCAAAGCAGCGAAAGCTTCCGGAGCCAACTTACTCCGCGGCGGTGCATTCAAGCCTAGAACAAGCCCTTACTCCTTCCAGGGACTTGGTCTTGAAGGACTCGATATCTTAACTGCAGTCAAAGAAGAGACAGGTCTTCCAATCGTTACAGAGTTAATGTCAGACAAATATCTGGACATTTTCAATGAGAAGGTAGATCTCATCCAGATCGGTGCACGTAACATGCAGAACTTCGATCTGTTAAAAGAATTAGGACAGCTTGACCGTCCGATCCTCTTAAAGAGAGGTCTGAACGCTACATACGAAGAATGGATCATGTCAGCAGAATACATCATGGCATCCGGTAATGAGAATGTCATCCTCTGCGAACGTGGTATCCGTACTTTCGAAAGTTATACAAGAAATACTCTGGATCTTCAGAGTATTCCGGTACTTCGTAAACTGACACACCTTCCGATCATCGTTGACCCAAGTCACGCAGGCGGAAAATGGTGGCTCGTAGATTCCATGGCAATGGCTGCTGTAGCTGCAGGTGCAGATGGATTAATGATCGAAGTACACAATGACCCTGAATCCGCACTCTGCGACGGAGCTCAGTCGTTAAAACCTAAGAAATACGATGAATTAATCAAAAAGGTGTCACAGATTGCAGCTGTAGTTGGAAAAAACATCTAATACGCGCAGTCTCATACCTTACAGGAGCTTTATTATGAAACTTACAGTTAATCTGGGAAAAGACAGTTATCCTATTTATATTGAAAATAATATATTGTCCCAGGCCGGAGATTACATCCGCAAGATGTATCATGGGAAACGCATTATGATCGTTTCGGATGATAATGTATTTCCTCTGTACGGTGACAATCTGATCCGTACACTGGATTCGGATTACGAATGCCACCATCTGGTACTTCCTCACGGAGAAGCCACCAAGGATTTCCAGACACTTCCTACCGTCTACAAAGCAATGCTGGAAGCAAAGATCTCCAGAAGTGATCTGGTCATCGCACTTGGCGGCGGCGTCATCGGAGATCTCACCGGATTTGCGGCAGCAAGTTATCTGCGCGGTGTCAGATTCGTACAGATCCCTACTTCGCTTCTGGCTCAGGTAGATTCCTCCGTCGGCGGAAAAGTCGCTGTAGATCTTCCTGAAGGCAAGAATCTGGTAGGAGCATTCTACCAGCCTGCACTGGTGCTGATCGATCCAATGGTTCTTGACACGCTGGACGAACGATTTATCAACGATGGTATGGGAGAGGTCATCAAATATGGCTGCATCAAAGACGCAGATTTATTTAAGACCTTGGAATCACACAGTTCTTTTGAAGACTTAAAAGAAGAACTACCTGCCATCATCACACGCTGTGTAGACATCAAACGAATGGTTGTAGAGAATGATCAGTTTGACACAGGTGAACGTATGCTGCTGAATTTCGGACATACACTCGCACACACAATTGAACAACATTTCCACTATCAGCGGGAAAGTCATGGAGAAGCCGTTGCAATCGGCATGTATCAGATTACAAAGCTTGCGGAGGAAAAAGGATTAACTCCCCAGGGAACTGCAGAAAAGATCCGGAATGTCCTTCATACTTACGGACTTCCATCCGAATGTGGTCTCGCACTCGGAACTTTGACCGAAGCAATTGCTTTAGACAAGAAGAATCTGAACGGAAACTTAAATGTCATATTACTCCATGAAATCGGTGACAGCTACATCGAATCTACAGACATTCAATTCTTTGCAGAAGATGCAAGACTTGTATAAAATAAAATAGAAAATGAATGTAAATGGAGAATATATATCATGGGTAAATTAGAAGGAAAAATCGCAATTGTAACAGGATCAGGAAAAGGACTCGGACGTGACGCAGCACTTGCTATCGCAGCAGAAGGTGCTACCGTCGTAACCGTTGCAAGAACACAGTCTGATCTGGACGAAACAGTAAAAATGATCAAAGACGCCGGCGGAAAAGCAATCTCTGTTGCCAGAGACTTAACAGACGGCGAACAGGTTGCAGATATGGTAAAAACCGTTATGGATAAATTCGGAAGAATTGATATCCTCGTGAACAACGCAGGCGGTTACCCAAAAGAAATCTACAAAAACATCGAACACCAGGCAATCAAGATCTGGGAGTGGTCAGAAGAACAATGGGATCAGATCATCAAGACAAACTTAAGAATCCCATTCCTCGTAACCAAGAATGTTGTACCTGTAATGATCAAACAGGGAAAAGGTGATATTGTCAATGTCTCTTCCAGAATGGGCCGTATCGCCTCTCAGATGGGCGCATATGCCATTGCAAAAGCCGGCATTGTAACAATGACCAAGACCACAGCCATCCAGACCAAAGAATACGGTATCAAATGTAACGCAGTCGCTCCTGGTATCACAGATACACCGGGACAGCGCGTATACAACCACTCTGTCGGACAGGACGGATGTGAAATGGGTGATTCCAAGGAAGTTGCAAAAGGAGTTGTATACCTTCTTGCAGATTCACCGGCACCAATGACCGGACAGGTAATTGATATGTTCACAACTGTATAATACAGCGAACTTGCCACTGGCAGCTTCTGTAGATGTATAACGATAAAAAAGAGCTTCATGAATCGGAATCTTCCGGGATCACGAAGCTCTTTTTATAGTCAAACGGATATTCTCAATTGAAGCAGGCGACTTACTTACTTTGATTAAAAATCTTAACAATTCGTTCGTCTTTTCATCACACTTTCATCACAAATTGCTTCTATACTATGAATTGTTCGAAAGAACAACACTTTAAATCTTTTTCATAACTTTTTCCTCAGGACTGCACTCCTCCCAAACAATGCAGTCCTTTTTTAATGCCAATCAATTTATTTCCCCGGCTGTCCATAATAAGCATTCGCTCCATGTTTTCTGAAGTAACGCTTATCCTGTAACTCCTGAGGTGCCGGTTTTACGTCCGGATTGATCAGTTCGCATCTTGCTGCCATCTTGGCAACTTCCTCTAATACAACTGCATTGTGAACTGCTTCATGAGCATCTTTGCCCCATGTGAATGGTCCGTGGTTCTTGCAGAGTACTGCAGGTGTTGCTTCATAATCCAGATCATCTTCATCGAATCTGTCTGCGATCAGAACTCCTGTATTTTTCTCATAAGCTTCATCAATCTCTTCTTTTGTAAGATTTCTTACACATGGAACTGTTCCATAGAGATAATCTGCATGTGTGGTTCCATAGCAAGGGATTCCTCTTCCTGCCTGAGCCCAGCTTGTTGCCCATGGAGAGTGTGTATGTACGACACCGCCGATGTTCGGGAATCTGTTATACAGTTCTACGTGTGTTGCTGTGTCAGAAGATGGATTTAATTCTCCTTCTACTTTGTTCCCCTGAAGGTCTACAACTACCATGTCTTCTGGTGTTAATTTGTCATAATCTACTCCACTTGGTTTGATTACGAAAAGACCTTTTTCACGGTCGATTCCGCTTACATTTCCCCATGTGAATGTGATCAGTCCATATTTTGGAAGAAGCATGTTTGCTTCATATACTTCTTTTTTTAATTCTTCCAGCATTTCTTTCTATCTCCTTTATATTTCTATTCCTGCAGAAAATCCAGCATCAACGATTTCCTTTTGTATATAAGAATATGCAGATACGGGGACATAACCTATGCCCCCTCTGCTTTCATATAATATCTCTTACAGATCTGCACAAGCTCTGCGCTCTACGTCAAGACCTTTCTTATATGTCTCCATAAATGCTTCGTATCCTGCTACGCCTTCCGGATCCGGATCGATTCTGCTTCCGGCATCGCTTCCGAATACCTTGTTCTTCAGGTAGTCTTCCAGCTTCTCGCCTTCCGCACGTTTTACCATGTATTCAGCCAGGATAGCCATTCCCCATGGTCCGCCTTCTCCTGCTGTCTCCATAACTACTACAGGTGTGTTGATCGCATCAGCCAGAATCTTCTGTCCGACACCTTTTGTCTTGAAGAGTCCGCCATGTCCGAGAACTGTATCAATCTCAACACCTTCGTCTTTTGTTAAGATGTCCATTCCCACTTTGATAACACCAAGAGCTGTGTACAGGTGAGATCTCATGAAGTTTGCCAGAGTGAATTTTGTCTCTGGTGTTCTTACTACCATCGGACGTCCTTTTTCTACATTTGTGATAGGCTCTCCTGCGTAGTTACCGTAAGAAAGGATTCCGCCGCAGTCAGCGTCGCCTTCCAGTGCTTTATTATAAAGTGTTCCATACATCTGGTTCATGTCTACGTCTGCTCCGATAGAATCAGCGAATTCTTTGAACAGATTTACCCATGCATTCAGGTCTGTGGTTCCGTTGTTGGAATGTACCATGGCAACCAGACTTCCGTCAGGTGTTGTAACCATGTCGATCTCTGTATGTAAGTCTTTCAGAGGCTTCTCAAGGACAACCATAGAGAAGAATGAAGTACCTGCGGAAATGTTGCTTGTACGCTGTGCTACGCTGTTTGTAGCTACCATACCTGTTCCTGCATCACCTTCCGGAGGGCAAAGCGGGATTCCTGCTTCCAGGTTACCTGTAGTGTCAAGAAGTTTTGCTCCTTCTTCTGTCAGAGTTCCTGCTGCATCTCCTGCTACCAGTACTTTTGGCATGATCTCTTTTACTTTCCATGGATAGTGCTCGCCTTCGATCAGCTTGTCGAACTTCTGGATCATCTCTTCATCGTAATCTTTTGTATTCATATCGATTGGGAACATTCCGGATGCATCACCTACACCAAGAACCTTCTCACCTGTCATCTGCCAGTGGATATATCCTGCAAGAGTTGTCATGAATGCGATATCTTTTACATGCTCTTCCTTATCCAGAATACACTGATACAGATGTGCGATACTCCATCTCAACGGGATATTGTACTGGAATAAGTCTACCAGCACTTCGGAAGCTTTTCCTGTATTGCTGTTTCTCCATGTCTGGAATGGTGCAAGAAGCTTTCCTTCTTTGTCAAATGCCATATATCCGTGCATCATGGCACTGAATCCGATTGCTCCGAGTTTTTTGATCGTTACTCCGTACTCTTTCTGTACATTTTCTGCCATATCGCGGTAGCTGTCCTGAAGACCTGTCCAGATGTCATCCAGAGAGTATGTCCACAGTCCGTTCTCATAACGGTTCTCCCATGTGTGGCTTCCGGATGCGATCGGATTGTGCTCCTCATCGATCAGTACTGCTTTAATTCTTGTAGAACCGAATTCGATTCCAAGATATGCTTTTCCGCTTTCAATGATCTCTTTTACATTGCTCATTGTACGCTTCCTCCTAATATAGATTTTTAAGATTTCTTAATATACCCATTATACTATTTTTGCAGGGAAATATCTATTTTGATATCCCCTGCAAATATGATTTTCTTCTTAGTATTTTATATCATTTTTTACAATCATTCATCTGCAGGATATGCTGGTGCATTTCCCGGAGATATATGCTTCATTCTGATTATTTGCGGTATGCAACGCTGTTCCACAGGAGTTCGTTCTTGAACTGTCTGATTGTTGTATCCTTATCAATGTATACAGCTTCGATTCCCATGCTTGCTGCCCAGTCACCCATCTGCTCTGCTGTTAAGTCATAAGAGAATGCTGTATGGTGAGCTCCGCCTGCCAGGATCCATGCTTCTGTTCCAACCTTTAAGTTCGGCTGTGGTGTCCAGAATGCTGTTGCTACAGGAAGTTTTGGCATTGGTTTCTCTGTCTTCTTGCAGTCAACATCGTTGATGATCAGACGGAATCTGTCACCAAGGTCGATCAGAGATGTTGCGATAGCCGGACCTGTCTTAGATGTGAATACAAGTCTTGCAGGATCTTCTCTGTCACCCATGCTAAGTGGCTGCTCTTTGATGCTGATCTTGCCATCTGCGATTGTCGGGCATACTTCCAGCATGTGAGCTTCCAGAACGCCTTCTTTTCCTGGTACAAGGTTGTATGTGTAATCTTCCATGAAGGAAGTTCCTTTTGCATCTTTCATTCCCTGAGTCATGATCTTCATAACACGAACCATAGCAGCTGTCTTCCAGTCTCCTTCTGCTCCGAATCCGTATCCTTTTTCCATCAGTCTCTGGATTGCAAGTCCCGGGAGCTGTTTCAGTCCACCAAGATCTCCGAAGTGTGTTACGATTGCCTGGTAGTTCTTCTCATCCAGGAATCTTTCAAATCCAAGTTCGATTCCAGCCTGTACTGCTACATGCTCACGGAATTCTTTTTCATCTCTTCCCTCAAGAAGGATGTCATATTTGTCATAGTATTCTTCTACTAATGTGTCGATATCAGCCTGAGATACAGCATTTACAGCTTCTACGATCTCATTTACAGGATAAGCATCTACTTCCCATCCGAATTTGATCTGAGCTTCTACTTTGTCACCTTCTGTTACGGCAACGTTTCTCATGTTGTCTGCTACACGCATAACTCTGATGTGGCTGCTTTCAACAACACCAACTGCTGTACGCATCCATGATCCGATCTGTTTCTGAACATCTTCGTCTTCCCAGTATCCTGCTACAACTTTACGTTCCATGTTCAGACGGCTGAAGATGTGTCCGTACTCTCTGTCTCCATGTGCTGCCTGGTTCTCATTCATGAAGTCCATGTCGATGGTGTCGTATGGGATTTCACGGTTGAACTGTGTATGTAAGTGAAGTAATGGTTTTCTGTATTCCTGTAATCCTAAGATCCATGATTTTGCAGGAGAGAATGTATGCATCCATGTGATAACACCGGCACAGTTCTCGTCTGTGTTTGCTTCGTTGAATGTCTTTCTGATAACTTCATTTGTGATCATGGTTGGCTTCCATACAACTTCATATGGAAGATTTCCTGATTTATTTAATGCATCTACGATAATCTTTGAATGCTCTGCTACGTGTGCAAGACACTCATCTCCATAAAGATCCTGTGATCCTGTGCAGAACCAAAACTGATAATTCTTTGTTTTTAACATGTTTAATTACTCCTTTTCGATCAAATTTTCTGTTTCGTTTACAGCTTCATTATGGTTTTATTATAAAAATCCATTTCCGTTTTCTCAATCTCTTAACTCTGCACTTTTCACAAATAAGTTACCTATTCCGACCTCTGTTATGGTATAATTGTTTATAGAATACAAGGAGGTATTTACATATGAATTTATCCGATTTTTGCCGTCAGATCACAGGACCTGATACAAGGCTTCTTCCGGAAAACCATAAATTAGGCGCAAGGCTTGTCTGCCCGGAATATTCAAAATCCGTTCAGGAAGTCAAGACTTATCCCCTGCTCGGTCAGGACCGGAGCTTCTTGTTATGCTGGAACTTTGATTCTCCCGGCAATCTCTACGCAACGATGATGCCGTCCCCGGAAAATTTCTGCTATCACTATTCCTATTCCGACGGGGAATATACACAGCTCCACACACACGATTATCTGGAGCTGTCTTATGTTGTGGAAGGAGAATTCCATCAGCGGATACTGAATAAAGACGTCGTATTCCAGAAAGGCGACCTCTGCCTGATCGACAAGAACTGCCTGCACCAGGACTGTCTGACAGACCAGTCCGGAGTCGTTCTCTTCATCGGGATCGCCAACGATATGTTCACGGAGATCATGAATGAGAACAGCACCCCGCAGAAGATCCTTTCTTTCCTGCAGTCTGCCTTATTAAAGCAAAAAGATGTCCAGCAGTTTTTGCATTTTCGGCCATCCTCCGGGGCAAGTGAATCTCTGGATGACAGTCTTTTATTGCTTTTGAAAGAATCTTATTCGCCGGACAGTGGATCACGATATATTACAAAGGGACTTCTGTTCCGGATTTTCCGGATCCTGAGTACCCAGTATGATTTTTCACTTTCCAAAGAACAAAAGCAGACGATGAACTGGATCGTATTCGAAGAAATCTCTGACTATATCCGTGCGCATTACCAGGATATCACTATCCAGGATCTGGTAAATGAATTTCACTACCAGGAAGATTATTTCAACCGCCTGATCAAACGAAAGACCGGACTTACCTATTCCGCTTATGTCCAGCAGATCCGGCTGGAACGTGCCGAACATTTACTGGTATCGACTGATAAAAGTATCGAGGAGATTGCAGATTCGGTAGGGTATCATAATAAGGGATATTTTTATAAATTATTTCAGGAAAAATATGAAGAAACGCCTGCAAGTTACAGACGGCATACGAGATAAAAAATGCCAGTTCCAACAAAAAACGGAACTGGCATTTTTACATGCTTTGCTATTAACAAAGGGCACTGTCATTGACAGCACCCCTGTATATTTTTTATCAGAGATTTTCTAAATATCCCCGCGTCTGTTTCTGGACGCTTTCAGTCGTGTCATTGCACGGGCCATAGAAGCCTGTGACAGATAATATTCCTGAATGCTCTGCTTCTGACGAAGCTGTTCTTCGGCACGCTCCTTTGCTTCCTCTGCACGCTTCACATCGATGTCTTCCGGACGCTCTGCCGTATTGACCAGTACAGAAGCACGGTTATTCACGATCTCTGCAAATCCCTTGGATACAACCGCTGTTACCCACTCACCGTCAGGCTTGCGGAAACGCAGTTCTCCGATCTCCACTGCGATGACCATGTTCTCATGATGAGCCAGAATACCCTTCTCCCCGTCGATCGTCGGGATGACCAGATACTCACATTTGCCATCGTAGAAGACCTTATCCGTAGATATAATTTTCAATGAAAATGTGCTCATACTAAGCCACTCCTTCTGCCTTCGCCTTAGCGATCACGTCTTCGATCGTACCTACATTGAAGAATGCATTTTCCGGATATTCATCCATCTCTCCGTCGATGATCGCTTTGAATCCACGAACAGTCTCTTTCAGTGGAACATATTTTCCAGGAACGCCTGTAAATGTCTCAGCTACTGAGAATGGCTGTGACAGGAATTTCTGGATCTTTCTTGCACGGGCTACTGTCATCTTATCCTCTTCGGATAATTCTTCCATACCGAGGATTGCGATGATATCCTGTAACTCTTTGTATTTCTGCAGGATCTCCTGTACCTTACGTGCTACCTGATAGTGCTCCTCACCTACAACTGCAGGCTCCAGGATACGTGATGTAGAATCCAGTGGATCTACAGCCGGATAGATACCCTGCTCAACGATCTTTCTGGAAAGTACGGTTGTCGCATCCAGATGTGAGAATGTCGTTGCCGGAGCAGGGTCTGTCAGGTCATCAGCAGGTACATAGACAGCCTGTACCGATGTGATGGAGCCTTTACG
>JBNMJT010000037.1:0-19094 GCA_050873945.1 Dorea sp. | reverse complement strand
GTATAGGAGTGCTTTCTGTGCATATGAGGTCATGGTTAGTAACTCTTGAGTAATAAAATTGGCCGTTAGCCTTGGAAAAATCATTGTCTGAGACGAATGTCGAGTTTTGATTTTTCCAAGGCTGCTTTTAGGACAATTTTGTTGCTCTAGAGTTACTCCATGACCGAATCAGCGCAGAAAGCACTCCTATACTTTTATTCAGGCCCGGGGTAAGCCACCCTATAATGCATGAAAATTATAACCCACGTGCAATCTCCCTCTTCGCATCTTTCTTCTGTTCCATATTCGAAACAATGATACAGCAAGATGCATCACCGGTAATATTAACCACCGTACGTCCCATATCAAAGATACGGTCCACGCCGGCAACCAGTGCGATTCCGTCAACCGGAAGTCCGACTGAGGTAAGTACCATTGCGAGCATAACCATACCTGCTCCCGGAACTCCGGCGGTACCGATGGATGCCAGTGTTGCGGTCAGGATCATCGTCAGCATCTGCGGAAGTGTCAGATGAATGCCGTAGCATGATGCGATAAAAATTGCACACACTCCCTGATAGATTGCTGTCCCATCCATGTTGATTGTCGCTCCCAGTGGAAGTACGAAAGATGAGACCCCTTTGGACGCTCCCATTTTTTCTACGCATTCCATATTAATCGGAAGTGTTCCGACAGATGAAGAGCTTGAGAATGCGAACATAATCGCCGGAAGCATTCCCTTGAAGAATTTTAACGGGCTCATTCCGCCCAGTGTCTTTACTGCAAAAGAATATACAACCACTGCATGGATGATGTAACATACATAAGCTGCCAGAAGCACCATCGCAAGTGAACCGATGATCGCCGGTCCGTTTGAAGCAATGACCGGACTCAGCAGACAGAATACACCGATCGGTGATAACTTCAGGATCATCTCCATACATTTCATAAATACATCGTTCAGATCATTACAAGCTGTTACAAGTCTGGTATTTCTTTCACCTTCTCCCAGAAGAATAATTCCGAATCCAAGGATCAGCGCAGTCACGATTACCTGAAGCATATTCGCTTCTACCATTGGTGATACGAAGTTTGATGGGAAGATATTTACGATCGTATCCATCAGTGATATCGTCTGATCAGCCTGATAAGAAAGGTCCGTTGTTGCAATCTTCGGAAATGCACCTTTGAATACATTTGCTCCCAGAAGACCAAACGTAATGGCAAATGCCGTTGTGCACATATAGTAAACGACTGTCTTAACTCCGATCGATCCGACCTTTTTAATATCTTTCATCGAGATGATTCCGCACATAATTGAAAACAATACGATCGGAACAACGATGAACTTCAGTAAATTCAAGAAGATCGTTCCAAATGGCTTGATATAGGTTTCCGCAAAATCTGCATAGTTCTGCATCAGTAATCCTGCAATGACCGCCAACACCAGTGCAATGAATATCTGCGCAGCCAGTGATAATTTTTTCTTTTCTTTCATATTTCCTACCCTCTTCCTCTCTTTTTACAAGAACATTCTCAAAAAAATGACTCTTATACTTATACCTTCGTATCTACAAAACCTGCAGCTGTCCGGTTCTTACGAATGCATGACAATTTCCAAAGTCTACTGTCGGTCTTCTATTTTATATACGCAAGTATAAAAAAAGAGCATTACCCTATTTTGTAATGCCCATTCATTATCTCAAATATTTTATCACACCACTGTATTAAAGTCAATATGGAAACTATTAGAAATTGTTGTCAGAACATTTCAAAAATTAATCGTTTAAATTCATCAAACTTCTGGTTATTTTATCCAAATTGTGCTATTATTCTAGTTAGGATTTTTATCAAAACGCACAGGAAGGAGCATTTTAACAATGGACGAAAGAATTAGCCGCGTATTGGAAAAAATGAAAGAGAAAGGAATTGATCAGTTACTGGTATCTGATCCACTGAGCATCCGCTTTTTAACAGGAATCATGGTAAATCCTGGGGAAAGATTATATGCCCTGTTACTTAGAACAAGTGGAAAACATACATTATTCCTGAACTATCTGTATTATGTATCAAATACAGGATTCGAAGAAGTATGGTTCAGTGATATGGATGACCAGATCGGTGTTCTGATGGAGCACATCGATACAAAGAGTACTCTTGGTATTGACAAGACATGGCCTGCACGTTTCCTCATTCCACTTCAGGAGCGCTGCCCAGAGATGAAGACTGTATGGGGATCTGACTGCGTAGACGGTGTTCGTGCTGTTAAGAACGAAGAAGAGATCGAGATCATGAAACATGCATCTGTTATCAATGATACAGTTATGGAAAGAGTTGCTAACTTCATCAAAGAAGGTATGACAGAGAAAGAAGTTGCTGACTTCATCGACGCAGAATACCTGAAAGAAGGAGCAAGCGGAGTAAGCTTTGATACAATCGTATGCTTCGGACCTAACGCTGCTGACCAGCATCATACACCAAGCGAGACAAGAACTCTGAAAGCCGGAGAATGTGTCCTGATCGATATGGGATGTGTATGGAAAGGTTACTGCTCAGATATGACAAGAACATTCTACTGCAAGAGCGTAGATGATGAGCAGGCTGCTATCCATGATCTGGTTCGTACAGCAGTTGAGAAAGCAGAAGCTGTTATCAAACCTGGTATGCGTTTCTGCGATATCGACGCTCAGGCAAGAGATCTGATCGACGAAGCAGGATACAGCGAGTACTGGAGAATCCGTCTTGGACACTTCATCGGACAGGAAGATCACGAATATGGTGATGTAAGCCCAATCAACAAGAATGTGGCTGAGCCTGGTATGATCTTCTCTATCGAGCCTGGTATCTACATCGAAGGCAAATACGGTGTTCGTGTTGAGGACCTTGTTCTCGTAACAGAAGACGGACATGAACTTCTGAATGCTGTAGATAAGAAATACCGTATTGTTGGTTAATTTATTCTAAAATAAATTACTCATTTAACAGAAAATTACAGTAAAAAAGAGGAGTCCATATTGTGATATGTCTCCTCTTTTTTTACTGCAAAAGCAGTAACTTTCCTGCTTTCTGCTTCTTTATTTATTCATATTATCCACTCTTTACTGTACCTTTATCTGTCCCAGTATCTCCCCGATCGGTGCCGCGATCGTCAGTTCTGCGCCAACCTCTCTGGCTGTCGCACTCTTATTGATCACCACCAGATGTTTTCCCCTGAAATAATCAATGAATCCTGCCGCCGGATAGACGATCAGGGACGTACCGCCTATGATCAATGTATCAGCTTCGCTGATTGCCTTCACACTCTTATTGATCACATTGGAATCCAGGCCTTCCTCGTAAAGGACAACGTCTGGTTTGATCATTCCCCCACAGGTACATCTCGGGATTCCGTCTGCGTGTTTTACGTAAGCCGCATCATAGAATTTGTGGCATTTCATGCAGTAATTGCGATGAATACTTCCATGCAGTTCCAGTACGTTTTTGCTTCCTGCCGCCTGATGAAGTCCATCAATATTCTGTGTGATCACAGCCGTTAATTTTCCGGCTTCCTCTAATTCCGCAAGTTTTAAATGTGCGGCATTCGGCTTTGCATCCAGGAACATCATCTTCTCTTTGTAAAATTCATAAAATCCTTCCGGATTCTGCACGAAGAAACTATGACTTACAATCTGCTCCGGTGAATATTTATATTTCTGCTGATATAATCCATCTGCACTTCGAAAATCCGGAATATTACTTTCTGTCGAAACACCTGCACCTCCGAAGAATACGATTCTTTCGCTGTCATCAATGATTGTCTGTAATTGTTCTACTTCTTTTTCGTACATATCCTTGTCCTCCTGAATTTTTATAAATTTATTTTATACATTGATTAAGATTCCTGCAAGCAGTTTCTTACAAAGAACTTATATATATTAACTACTTTCATGTCTGGTTTCCAATTTCCTGCATATACAGAACCTGTCACTGGCAGCTCCTTACGACTGCCTGGAGATAAAAAAACTGCCACGCAGTCTTCAATCCAGCCGCATGACAGTCATTCTATCTTCTTATTTGTTATTCTCTTTCTCTATCCATGCAGCTACTTCATGCAGATCTGCCAGTTCTGCCGTGATTCCTGCCTTTGCTTCTTCCGGCACAACTGCCACATCCGGCACATAGATCGTATATCCGCCTGCTGCCTTTCCTGCCAGAAGTCCCGGTGCACTGTCCTCCACTACCAGACATTCTTCCGGATTCTGCCCAATCAGCTCTGCCGCTTTCAGGAAAATATCCGGTTCCGGCTTTCCTTTCTCGATCATATCTCCGAAAATGCATGCCGTGATCATATCCTCCACACCGGATACATGTAACAGACGGCTCGCCCGTTTCTTTTCTGTAGATGTTGCCACTGCTGCCGGAATCTCATGTTCTTTTAGATATTCCAGTAACTCCATCAGTCCTTCTTTATATGGAACCGAATCTTTTGTTACTTCATCAAAATACTCATGTTTAACTGCTCTAGCCTCATCATAATCCAGCTTATCTCCAAAATATTCTGCAAACATCTTACGGATTGTTATTGGATTTCTTCCCCGGAAAGAATCTGTCAATGTAATTGGAATGTCTTCGCCCAGCTTTTCGCCTGCGTAAAGCCATCCCTTTGTAGAAAGACGTTCTGTATCGAACATCGTTCCATCCATATCAAAGATCACACCTTTTACCATATATCTTATGACTCCTTATTCTCACTGTAACCGGTAAAGAATTCGGATAAAGCATCCAGTGTCTTCACAAGTACCGGAAGCTCGGTATCATCCAGTTTATCCAGAATTGCCTGTGTCATCTGTCTGTGGTAATCTTCATGATGGTGATAAGCCTTTACACCTTTTTCCGTCAGTTTGACCAGAACGACTCTCCGGTCTTCTTCACTGCGGTGACGCTCTACATATCTTTTGTTCACCAGACTGTTCATGGCAGTCGTAAGGGATCCTACCGTAATATTCAGCTTTCTGGCGATCGAAGACATATTATTCCCTTCCCCGAGTCCGATTGCTTCTATTACATGCATATCATTGTTCGTAAGATCCTTGAACTCGTCCGTAATAATCGCCTTTTCTTCCAGTTCCCATATTTCATTGATCAGACTGACCAGTGTCTGATTGATCATCTTATATGCGTCATCCATTCCCATCTTCTGTAATTTCCTTCACTTTGACTCTTCATTCTTTACTCTTGCCTTATATTATACCCTTTCTGGTATCAGAGAATCAATAACTTCTTTCACAGTTTCCAGATGATCTGCCCTGTATGCATATGCCCCGCAGAAAAGTAATGCATCATCGACATTTCCCTTTGCCGCATTGATCAGCGCCTGTGTAATACAATATGGTGTCGTTCCCGGATTGCAGTGCTTCAGACACTGGAAACAATGTGACGGAGCGATCCGCCCCAGTTCTTTTACTTTTTTCATAAATGGATTCAGGATTGCGCGCCCCGGCATTCCTACCGGGCTTTTTACGATCACGATGTCTTCTTTTCCGGCATTCAGGTATGCTTCTTTATAGCGGATATCTGCATCACATTCTTCCGTCGTGACGAATCTGGTTGCCACCTGTACAGCATCTGCCCCAAGGGAAAATGCCTGTGCAGTGCTTACGCTGTCGTGGATTCCTCCACCGACCGCTATCGGGATCTTTTTTCCATATTTCTCTGCAAATGTATGAATGACCTGGATGATGGATGTAATTTCTTTTTCATACGAAAATCTGCATGCCACATAGTCATCATCATCTTTTTTTCTTTCCATGGCTTCACCTGATATTGTTCTGTCCGTTTCGCCATGCTCTTTCCAACATTCTAAATCTGTATCTATGCCGTATCCTTCCAGCTGTTCTTCATGAAACCCGAGATGTCCCCCGGCAAGCGGACCTTCGATCACAACCAGATCCGGGATTCTGTGATATTTCTTATCCCAGTACTTTAATATCACGTTGGCTGATTTCGCTGTCGATACGATTGGTGCGAGTAAAATATCGGAATCCCCGGCATATTTCGGAAGATCCGTCGGAAGTCCCGCTCCCGATACGATCAGATCCGCTCCCGCTTCTACCACCGCATGCACATATTCTTCATAATGCTCCATAGCTACCATAAGATTGAATCCGATGATCCCGTCCGGTGCGATCTTTCTCGCTTTCTCATACTCTGATTTTATTGCTCTTAAATTGGCTTTTAACGGATTCCTCTCAAAATCTTTTTCTCTAAAGCCAGGCTGAGCGGCAGAGATGATCCCTATGCCGCCCTCTTTTGCAACTGCTCCCGCAAGATTTCCAAGGCTGATGCCAACTCCCATGCCGCCCTGGATGATTGGAACTTTTGCTGTCTTTGTTCCTATTTTCAGTGGTTGTATTTCCATATCTTTTCCTCATCCTATTATAGAATCTGTTCGTCCATAAACATTGCTCATAAAATACATCTTTTTCTTACGATATATAGCAGTAATTTACTCTGCTCCATATTATATATTCCTGAAACGTTCATATCTGTGTTCTAATAACTCCTGCTCTGACAAACTTTCATATTTCAGCAGAAATTCTCCAATTGCCTCATCCATCTGTACAATCACAGGATCCATATTCTGAACCGTATACCCTTCTGGTTCTGCAAAGACACGCTCTACGATTCCCTGCGCTTTCAGATTCTCCGCCGTCAGCTTCATCACTCCTGCAGCTTCTTTGGCTTTCGAGCTGTCTTTCCAGAGGATGCTTGCGAATCCTTCCGGCGAGAGAATGGAATAGATGGAATTCTCCAGCATCCACACTTCATCCGAAGTTGCCATCGCAAGTGCTCCGCCGCTTCCGCCTTCACCGATGATAATTGAAACAACCGGAACCTTTAAGCCAGACATCTCATAGATATTTCTGGCAATGGCTTCTCCCTGTCCGCGTTCTTCTGCTTCTAACCCACAGAATGCTCCCGGCGTATCGACCAGACAGATAACAGGACGTCTGAATTTCTCCGCCTGTTTCATCAGTCTTAAAGCTTTCCGATATCCTTCCGGCTGCGGCATACCGAAGTTTCTTTCGATATTTTCCTTCGTATTTCTTCCCTTTGCCTGTGTGATCACCGTTACCGGTATACCGTGGAATCTTGCCACGCCGCCGATGATGGCTTTGTCATCTGCAAAATAGCGGTCTCCGTGGAATTCTACAAAATCTGTAAATAATGCATCAATGTAATCACTGCCTACCGGACGGTCTTTGCGTCTGGAAAGTTCCACTCTCTGCCATGTTGTTAATTTCTTTCCAGATATACCATCTCCAGAAGCTATTTCGGAATCAGTTTCTACAGCCTGCTCAAGATTCTCTCTGATATCTTTTTCCGGATTCATCTTGCTGCCTGATGTCAGTTCCAAATCACATTTTTTTCTATTAGATTCTGTCACTTCTCCAGCCTCATGAAGTACCAGGATCTTAGAAAGTGCTGCTTTCATCTGAGGACGCTCCACAATGGTATCCAGGAATCCATGTTCCAGCAGGAACTCCGATCTCTGGAACCCATCCGGAAGCTTCTGTCCGATGGTCTGCTCGATCACTCTTGGGCCTGCGAACCCGATCAGAGCTTTTGGCTCTGCCAGGATCACATCCCCGAGCATCGCAAAGCTTGCGGTTACTCCGCCAGTCGTGGGATCGGTCAGTACGCTGATGTAAAGAAGTCCGGCATCACTGTGGCGCTTCAGCGCTGCGGATGTCTTTGCCATCTGCATCAGGGAGACGATTCCCTCCTGCATGCGGGCCCCTCCGGAGCAGGCAAATAAGATGACCGGAAGTCTTTCTTCTGTTGCCCGTTCTACTGCCCTTGCTATCTTCTCTCCAACTGCCTCTCCCATGCTGGCCATCAGGAATCTTCCATCACAGACTCCGATAGCCGTCTCACGGCCGTCAATCTTTGCTTTTCCTGTTACGACTGCTTCTGAAAGCCCTGTCTTTTCCTGTAATTTTTCCAGTTTTTCTTCGTATCCTTTGTATTCCAGAGGATTTCCTCCCTGAAGATCGGCATCCCACTCTTCGAAAGAACCTTCATCTGTGACCATCTCGATTCGGCGTCTTGCATGCACACGGAAATATCCCCCGCACTTCGGGCAGATATAATGATCCCGCTTCACATCTTCAGCAATGATCGCTCCCCCGCATTTGTTACATTTGCGAAGCAGTCCCTCCGGAACCTCCGGTCGTCTGGTAAATGTAATATAATTCTTTCTTCCGACAGCAATTCTGGTCTTCTTAAATACGTTGTCCAGCTTCATCAGCAGTCACCTCTACAGCCTTTCAATAAATTCAATATCTATATTTCCCTCAATGTAATCCGGATGATTGACAATCCCATACTGATAATCAACATTGGTATCAATTCCTTCTATAATGACCTCACCAAGTGCACTCTGCATCTTGCGGATCGCTTCCTGACGGTTCTTCGCCCATACGATCAGCTTCGCCACCATGGAATCATAATATGGCGGGATCGTATAGCCGCTGTATATCGCTGAATCGATACGGATGCCTTTGCCTCCCGGAAGATACATATCTGTGATCGTTCCCGGAGACGGGCGGAATCCTTTCTCCGGATTCTCCGCATTGATCCGGCACTCGATCGCATGTCCGGTCAGTTTAATATCTTCCTGTGTATAAGATAACTTCTGCCCGGATGCGATACGGATCTGTTCTTTTACCAGATCTACACCTGTCACCCATTCTGTGACCGGATGCTCCACCTGGATCCTGGTATTCATCTCCATAAAATAAAAGTTCCCGGATTTTTCTAATAAGAACTCGATCGTTCCGGCATTCTCATAACCTGCCGCTTTGGCAGCTTTCACTGCCGCTTCTCCCATCTTCAGTCTCAGCTCATCCGATAATGCAGCGGATGGGGATTCCTCAATCAGCTTCTGATGATTCCGCTGGATAGAACAGTCTCTTTCTCCCAGATGGATCACATTTCCATATTTATCCGCCAGGATCTGGAACTCGATATGTCTTGGATTTTCTACAAAATGTTCAATGTACATCGTCGAATCTGCAAATGCCATCTCGGTCTCTTTCTGAGCCGTCTGAAATGCAGATTCGAATTCTTCCGGCGTCCATGCAGTACGCATGCCTTTGCCGCCACCGCCAAGGGCCGCTTTTATAATGACCGGATAGCCGATCTCCTGTGCTAATGCGGCACCTGTCTTTGCATCATAGACTGGTTCCTTACTTCCCGGAATGACCGGCACACCTGCTGCCATCATTGTATTTCTCGCAACCTGTTTGTTTCCAAGCCTTGCAATAACTTTGGAATCCGGTCCGATGAATGTAATATTGCACTGCTCACACAGTTCTGCAAATTTACTGTTCTCGGACAGGAATCCGAATCCCGGATGGATGGCATCTGCACCGCTTATGATCGTCGCACTGATGATGTTTTCCATGCTGAGATAGCTGTCCTTTGACGGAGCCGGTCCGATGCAGATGGCTTCATCTGCAAGCTTCGTATGCAGTGCCTCTTTGTCTGCCTCGGAATAGACCGCTACGGTCTCAATCCCCATCTCACGGCAGGCACGGATGATACGCACCGCGATCTCTCCTCTGTTTGCGATCAATACTTTTTTAATCATCTTTCTTTACACTCCTATGTTGCTCTGTATCTCCATCATTCTTGCAATCTTTACTGCGCTATACACTCTGTCATTCATTTTCTGATATCAGCCGGCTATCTATCCGACCATGAATGTAAGCTCTGCACTTACTACCACTTTTCCATCCACACTCGCAACTGCCTCGCCGACACCGACAGGGCCTTTTCTGCGAATGATCTTCGTCTCCAGACGCACCTTGTCTCCCGGAACAATCTTCCCTTTGAATTTACATTTATTGATACCGCCGAAATATGCGATCTTTCCTTTGTTTTCTTCCAGACTTAAGATTGCAACCGCACCGGCCTGCGCCAGTGCTTCCACCGTCAGTACTCCCGGCATCACCGGTTCTTCCGGAAAATGTCCGGCGAAGAATTCTTCCCTGTAAGACACGCATTTATATCCCACTGCATATTCGCCCGGCACATAATCTTCAATGTAATCCAGCAGAAGAAACGGGTGACGGTGCGGAATGATTTCTTTGATCTGATTGATGTCCAAATGATTCATATTTTCCTCCTACACAATGCGGAATAACGGCTGTCCGTATTCCACGCCTTCCTGATTATTTACCAGAATCTCTGCAACTGTTCCGCTGTAATCGCTTTCGATCTCATTCATCAGTTTCATTGCTTCCACGATTCCGAGAGTCTGTCCTTTTTCTACCCTGTCGCCGACTTTTACGAAGCTTTCTGCATCTTCTGCAGGTGCGGAATAAAATGTTCCTACCAGCGGAGACTCTACAATATTTCCTTTTACAACTTCTTCTGCAGCCGTTCCTGAAGCCTGATCTCCATCTGCGGCTGTTTTACCTATCCCGGCTGAAACCATCGGATCAGAAACTGTTGTTACAGAAGCTGCTCCTGCCGTATTCACCGGTGCGGACACATTTTCCGTCACATAGCATGTATTTTCTTTCTTGCTCAAATGCAGTTTGATACCATCTTCCTCATATTTAAAACCTGTCAGATCTGACTTTGACACGGCATCTATGAGTTCGATCATTTTCTCCATTTCCATATGTCTTTGTCCCTCCTGCAATTCTCCGCTAGTCTTCATATCTCTTTAACAGTAACACCGCATTATGTCCGCCAAATCCAAGTGAATTTGTCAGTACATAATTGACTTCTTTTTCTACCGGTGCACCGATCGCATAGTTCAGGTCACATTCTTCATCTGCGGTTTCGGTTCCGACTGTCTGATGAATGAAGTTGTCCTGGATCGTCTTCACACAAGTGATGAATTCCACACCGCCGGCTGCACCGAGCAGATGTCCGATCATGGATTTTGTTGAATTGATCACGACAGCTTTTGCCGCATCACCGAGTGCCAGCTTGATCGCACGCGTCTCGAACAGGTCATTGTGATGGGTACTGGTTCCATGTGCATTGATGTAATCTACCTGAGAAGGTTCGATTCCGCCTTCTTCCATCGCAAGTTCCATCGCTTTGGCTGCACCGCTTCCGTCTTCTGCAGGAGAAGTAATGTGATAGGCATCTCCCGTAGAACCATATCCGGCAAGCTCTGCATAGATCACTGCACCACGCTGTTTTGCGTGTTCCAGTTCTTCCAGAACAACCACACCGGCGCCTTCTCCGAGAACGAATCCGTCTCTGTCCTTGTCAAATGGTCTGGATGCTTTCATCGGATCTGTAGAAGTGGAAAGTGCTGTCAGACTTGTGAATCCAGCCACTCCGGTCGGACAGATACATCCTTCTGCGCCGCCCGCCAGCATCACTTCCGCATCGCCATACTGAATGGCACGGAACGCATCACCGATGCAGTTTGTTCCACTGGCACATGCCGTAACAACGTTCGTACATTTTCCCTTCAGACCAAGCTGGATGGAAATGTTACCGGCTGCCATGTTCGAGATCATCATCGGAACCAGAAGCGGATTGACTCTTCCCGGTCCCTTGGTCCGGATCTTTTCGTATTCTTTTTCTACGGCCTGCAGGCTTCCGATACCGGAACCTACGATCACGCCGACACGGAACGGATCTTCTTTTGACATATCAAGTCCGGCATCTTCGAATGCTTCTTTCGCTGCCGCTACCGCATACTGGGAAAATGGCTCCATTCTTCTTGCTGCCTTAAAGTCCATTCTGTCTTTTGCCTGGAAATCTTTTACCTCAGCTGCGATCTTTACTTTATATTCTGTGGTGTCGAATTTTGTAATCTCTCCGATTCCCACTTTTCCTTCTCTGATGCCGTTCCAGAACTCCTCCACGGTATTTCCGATCGGAGTCACTGCTCCAAGTCCTGTCACTACAACTCTTCTCTTCATATATCTTAATCTCCTTTACATCACCATACCGCCATCTACATGCAATACCTGTCCGGTAATATATCCCGCATCCTCTGATGCAAGAAATGCAACTGCATTCGCCACATCTTCCGCCTTTCCGAATTTTCCAAGTGGGATCTGTGCGGCAGATGCTTCTTTTACCTTTTCTGAAAGTACTTCTGTCATATCTGTCTCAATAAATCCCGGTGCAATTGCATTGACCGTAATTCCTCTCGATGCGACTTCTCTTGCTGCCGTCTTAGTCAGACCGATCACACCGGCCTTGGATGCTGCGTAATTCGCCTGTCCTGCATTTCCACTGACACCTACAACCGACGCCATATTTATGATGCGGCCGCTTCTCTGGCGGATCATCTGACGCAGCGCAAAACGGATTGTATGGAATGCTCCTTTTAAATTGGTATCCAGTACTTTGTCAAAATCTTCTTCCGACATCTTCATCAGAAGTCCGTCCTTTGTGATTCCTGCATTATTAACTAAAATGTCGATCCTGCCCTGCTCTTTGATCACCGTCTCGATGAATTCCTTGCAGACATCAAAGTCGGCTACATTGCATTGCATGATAACCGCTTTACCGCCCGCCGATTCGATTTCATCCTTTACTTCTTCGGCTTTTTCTCTGGAACCGTTATAGTTGATCACAACTGTTGCTCCTTTTGATGCAAGCTTTACAGCAATTGCTTTTCCGATTCCTCTGGATGCTCCGGTTACAACCGCAACTTTTCCTTCCATTGTCTGATCCATCTTTACGATTCCTCCATCATCTTTCCACCATCTGCAAGTTCTGCGCAGACTTTATCCACATCCTCCCACTGGGAAATGTGGAATACTTTCACGCTACGGTCAATTTTCCTTAAAAATCCTTCCAGTGTCTTACCCGGTCCGATCTCAACGAATGTATCCACACCATCTTCGATCATGCGCTCCATGCTCTGCATCCAGCGCACCGGTGAACTGATCTGTGTCGTAAGAAGTCCCGGAGTCTCTCTGATGTCTGTCACTTCTTCTGCTGTTACATTCGTTACATACGGGATCTTCAATTCATGGAATCTGGTATGTTCCAGTTCTTCCGCAAGCTTCACTCCTGCCGGTATCAGCATCTGCGAGTGAAATGGACCGCTGACGTTTAACATAATGGTACGTCTGGCACCAGCTTCTTTTAATTTTTCTGCTGCTTCTTCCACAGCTTTTGTCTTACCGGTGATCACGATCTGCCCCGGACAGTTATAGTTTGCAACCGACACATCTGCAATCGGTTCGATCACTTTTTCGATTTCCTCTGCCGCCATGGAAATGACCGCACACATGGCACCTTCTCCTGACGGTACCGTGTTCTGCATCAGAATGCCTCTTTTTCTTACCAGACGGATTGCGTCCATATCATTCATCCCGCCGGCAATCGCAATCGCCGGATATTCTCCGAGACTTAATCCTGCTGTAATATCTGCTTTCAGACCTTTGCCCTCTGCAACTCTTGTCATCGCAAGACAGGTAGTTACCATCGCTGCCTGTGTATACTCGGTCAGATCCAACTTGTCATTTTCTTCAAAGCAGAGTGCCTTCATATCCAGACCGAGTTCTTCACCCGCCTGGTCGAATATGTATCTTGCAATCTCGCTGTTCTCATAAAAGTCAGCTCCCATGCCGGCTTTCTGGGCACCCTGTCCAGGATATATAAATGCGATTTTACTCATAGAAACCATTTCCTCCGATCAATGCATCTGTCTCTGTTACCAGTTTCCGGATCAGATCTTTGCACGACATTCTTTCTTTTACCATGCCGGCGATCTGTCCTGCCATCACGCTTCCGTTCTTCACATCACCTTCTACGACTGCTTTTCTAAGTCCGCCAAGTGTAAGCTTTTCCAGTTCTTCGAATCCGGCTCCGGAGTTCTCCAGTTCCAGATATTTTCTCGTCATGTCATTGCGAAGGGCTCTGACCGGATGTCCTGTGGTTCTTCCCGTTACTCTGGAATCAATATCCTTCGCTTTGATGATTCTTTCTTTGTAATTCTCATGCACCTGGGATTCGTCTGTGACAACAAAATGTGTTCCCATCTGGACGCCTTTTGCTCCCAGCATAAATGCAGCGGCGATTCCTCTTCCATCTGCAATTCCTCCGGCCGCAATGACCGGAATACTGACTGCATCTACAATCTGCGGAACGAGTACCATCGTTGTACTCTCACCGATATGCCCGCCGGCCTCACAGCCTTCTGCCACCAGTGCGTCTGCCCCGCAGCGCTCCATTCTCTTTGCCAGGGCTACAGAAGCAACAACAGGAATAACTTTTACTCCGGCTTCTTTCCACATCTTCATGTATTTTTCCGGATTACCTGCGCCGGTGGTCACAACTTTTACGCCTTCTTCTACGATTACTTTCGCAACTTCATCTGCGTAAGGACTCATCAGCATGATGTTGACACCGAATGGTTTATCTGT
Source organism: Dorea sp. (assembly GCA_050873945.1). Taxonomy (GTDB): domain Bacteria; phylum Bacillota; class Clostridia; order Lachnospirales; family Lachnospiraceae; genus Dorea_A. The sequence continues at coordinate 4,713 of JBNMJT010000037.1, read as the reverse complement.
CAGTTCTTTTGCCTTACGGACCTGATCTCTTACCCAGTCTGCCGGAGCACTTGCTGCACCGATGAGTCCCAGTCCGCCGGCTTCGGATACACCTGCTGCCAGATGATATTCTGCTACCCAGGCCATGCCGCCCTGGATGATCGGGTATTCAATTCCTAATAATCTGGTTACTTCTGTCTGCATAATCTCTATACTCCCTGTCTTTTTATAATCTCATTTCTATGTTTACTGTCGTGAATTTCTGATCTTTTATTCTGCATATCCTGTCTCAGATATTTACTTTTCCTACTCTTTATGAGCGTTCACATACTCTACAACATCTCCAACCATTACGATCTTTTCCAGATCTTCCGATGGAATCTCAATTCCGTATTCATCTTCCAGTGCCATTGTCAGTTCAAAAAGGTCTAATGAATCTGCTCCGAGGTCATCTTTGAATGATGCATTTTCTGTGATCTTGCTTTCCTCTACTCCTAAGTTGTCTGCTACCATTTTCTTAATCTGTTCTAACATATTTTTGTTCTCCTTTTTTCTGTTTCTTTTTTTAATTTCTTTTACTCTGATCTAAGTTGCCAGCTTTCTTCGTATAACAATCCTCAAATATTTTGATTTTTATTACCGTTTTTCTTACCACTCAAGAATACTGGCTCCCCAGGTGAGTCCTGCGCCAAATCCCGCCATGATGATCTTCTGTCCTCTTTTCAGCTTTCCGGCTCTGTTCAGTTCATCGAGAAGAATCGGAATGCTTGCGGAAGATGTATTTCCGTATTCTTCCAGATTCATCGGAAATTTTTCCAACGGCTCACCCAAACGCTTTGCGATTGCTTCTACGATTCTTCTGTTCGCCTGATGTAAGATATAAAAGCTGATATCTTCCTTGGCCACGTTATTTTTTCCCAGTACTTCTTTTACTGCCTGCGGCACGCTCTTCACGGCAAACATAAATACTTCTCTTCCATCCATCTGCATCAGATATTCTTTTTCTTCCGGCTTGGGCAGATCTTCCGGCGATAACTCGCTTCGGTCATATCTGCTCTTGCAGCATAGTGCTTCTCCTCTGGATCCATCGGAGTGTGTCACCGGAAGATAATATCTCGTATCTTCTCTTTTCAGTACCGCCGCTCCCGCGCCATCTCCGAACAGGATGCATGTTCCGCGGTCCTTCCAGTTCGTCAGATTTGACAAACTTTCACTGCCAATGATCAGAGCTGTCTGATACACACCCGCATTCAGATACGCCGCCGCTGTATTGTACGCAACTACGAATCCGGTACATGCCGCACTCAGATCAAAACATGTCGCATGCTTTGCCCCGAGTTCTTTCTGTACTTCACAGGCTGTACAGGGAAGTATTACATTTGAAGAAATCGTAGACACGATGATCAGATCCACGTCTTCTGCCGCAATACCTGCATTTTCAAGTGCCCGTCTTCCGGCTTCACCTGCCATGGATACCGTCGTCTCTTCTCTGATGATATGACGTCTCACGACTCCGGTTCTCTCCCGGATCCACTCATCACTGGTATCAACCAGTTTTGCAATGTCATTGTTATCCATTGCATACGATGGTACGCAAGATCCTGTCCCACATATTCTTCCAGTCATTATAAATACCTCTGATTTATTTTGATTCTAAATTATTTTGACTGTCAAAGTATAAAACAAGAAATTTTGTTTGTCAAGTATTTTGAATATCAAAATATATTTTTATTTAAACAGCGGGATGCAGTTACTATATACATATTGAACAAAAAAAGAAGACATATATCGTATTCTTGGTTCCATTCACTTCGTTCAAAGCCACTAGGAATACAATATATGTCTTCTTTTCTGTCTTTATTTTTTCTATGTAACTGCTGGATGTGATTACATAAAATTTATTTTTTCTATATAACTGCTGGATGTGATTACATAAAATTTATTTTTTCTACGTAACTGCTAAATGCGATTACATAAAATTTTATTTTTCCAGGATTTGGTGTTTACTGTAAATTCGAAAAATCATGATATTATATATTCTATCTTATAACAATTTCTCTTCCCACTCTTTTTCTTTGAAACCGGTCAGGACAAAATCGTCTCCTATTACCAGTGGGCGTTTTACAAGCATTCCGTCTGTTGCCAGAAGTTTCAGCTGTTCGTCTTCCGTCATTTCTTTTAACTTGTCTTTCAGATTCAGCTGTTTGTATAACATGCCACTGGTATTGAAGAATTTTTTAAGTGGAAGTCCGCTCATCGTGTACCATTCTTTTAATTCCTCGTAAGTTGGATTTTCTTCTTTGATTGCTCGTTCTTCAAATTTTATGTTGTGTGCTTCCAGCCATTTTAATGCTTTCATGCAAGTGCTGCATTTTCTGTATACGAATACTTTCATAGTCATTTCTCCTTTTCCATTTTTGCTTATTTTTTATAAAATCATTACTGGCGTTTCATATCGTTCTTCCAACGTTTTATCTCTTCTACACTATGTCCCACTGCTTCTGCAATCATTTCCTCCTTTGCTCCTAACTCTATCAATTTAATCGCTGTTTCATATCGCCCTTTTTCTTTTCCACATTCTTCACCTACTTGATAAATCTTATCCATCTCTTTACACATAATATCCACTCCTTCCTTTGTCTCTTTCAATACTCTTACCCTCTCTGCCAATACTTTGCTATACATATCTTCTGCCTTTGTACAATGAAAATCATGCATCAATCTGCCCAGTTCTGTGTCTTCTTTCATCCTCGCATTGATATATATAATTTCACTTTTATCATTATAATCTCCACCTGTTTCTCTCACAGTCCGTTTGATATGTAAGATGGGTTCAACTCCAACATCTGATTCCTCATCTACGATAAAAATAACCTTCGATTCCGGCAACTTTTCAAACTCTTCTCCTGTATATAGACTATGCATATCTATTACACTGCTGTGATATCGTAACCTTTTGGGACTTGCTCCGGCTTTTTCCTGCTGTACTTCTATATCATATATTTCTTTTCTTCCGTTCACGGCCACACAGTCAAGTACAGCCGATCTTCCTTGTAAATTCTTGTAATCTTTCTGAACAACAACTTCCGTTAATTCCAGATTATTGTTTTCAGTAATAACTCTTAGTACATATTCCGCGCATTCCAAAATATTCAACACATTCCGCATGAACATATCACTCATCATCGTCAGCTCTGCAACCAGCTTCTCATAATATTGGAACCGTTCTTTAACAGAACCTGTCTTTAACAAATTTGTATTATTCATAGACTTCTCCTCTCAGTATAAACTTATCTTTACAGTATTTCAATACGACAGCAACTATATTATCAAGTATATTCGCAAATAATTTTAATCTTCCGATTCCATACTTCATATGAAATCAGTTCTGTGTATATTAACGTTACTTCCACATTTCAAATATCTGATAGTTCAACATTTATATGCTTATTCTTTTGTTATATATTTTGAAAATTTTTTGATATATTTATCGATATGTTTCTTGACTGGAACGAAATGTTCCTTAACTCAACGGATTATAATATAGAATGGTATGCTATCATCATGAATGCACCAGTTTTATCTGATGCATTCATCTGATATGACTCTTTATTTTATCCAAGCTTTTTTGCTTTCGAAACTATACTGGATCTGATATACGTCATTCCTGTGATAAGATAGATTACCGCTACAACAAGAACCGCCAATATACCAGTATTCAAGAACATATTTGCTACTAATGTAAGCAACAGTAATATCGGTATTACTTTGTTCAATACGATATACGTCTTATATGCGCTTTTGTATATAATTTCTTTCTCTGCCTCGTCACAACTTTCCACCCACTGTTCCTGGAATTTACTCGAAGTTGGATCTCCTTTTTTCTCCGGATGTGCCGCCTGTATCGCTTTTACATAACGTACAGAAAGATAAATATCGTAGAAATAGCACAGTATAAATATAATGCAGGCGAATAAAAAGTACCTGGATCTTCCTGATTCTATATACTTCAAAGAATATCCAAAAGATAATATGATGATGCAGGCCACCTGTGACACTAAATTAATCCCGCTGGTCCACGCTCCCCACTTTTCTTCTTCGTAATCCAGTTCACAAAATCTGTCCTCATCGGCAACCTTCATTTCATTATATACGTTCTTTAGCCGGTATAAACTGTATTCACCGACAACTACCGTAACAACGGCAATCACGATCAGCGCCGGAAATATAAATTGCTGAATTGTTCCGTTAATCGTTCTGATTCCTGCATCTATTCCTTTTTTCATCAGTTCATAGATGACTACCGATACGCCTCCGGCGATCCCTCCGATTACCACTGCTGCCAGCATCTTCCATGTTGCGGTAAAATAACTACTTTTCTTTTCCTTCATCACTGATCTCCTCCTCATATTCAAAAATATCCTCTACACTGACTTCACAAATTTTCGCAAGCTTTAGTGCGAGTGTTACTGACGGTGAATAATCTCCTCTCTCTATCTGACTGATCGTCTGTCTGGATACGCCTGCGAGCTTTCCCATCTCGGTCTGATTGACGCCGAGTCTTGATCTGTATTCTTTCAATCTATTTAGTAATGGCAAACACTCATCTCCTTTATATATTTTGTTTTGACAACTTTTCTTGTCATTTAGATTGTAGCAGATGACAAGGATAGTTGTCAAGTTGCTATTTAGTTCATCAGACTGGCTACCCGGGCCGGAATAAAAGTTGGGAAG
>JBNMJT010000036.1:0-19277 GCA_050873945.1 Dorea sp. | reverse complement strand
GGTATGCTGTTTTTTAATAAGTTTTTTGGCATGTCGATTTTATCCGGCGCACTTACGCTGGCAATCATGGTGCTGCCGGTCATTATGAGAACGACCGAAGAAGCACTGGTAGCTGTACCGAAAAAGTATCGTGAGGGCAGCTTTGGTCTGGGAGCCGGAAAACTGCGGACGATCTTTCGCATCGTACTTCCGGCAGCATTGCCTGGTATTTTTTCTGGCATCGTACTCTCAGTCGGACGTATTGTCGGAGAGACAGCAGCGCTGATCTATACAGCGGGAACCGTTGCAAAGGTACCAAGTAATGTATTCGGTTCCGGACGTACCCTTGCCGTTCATATGTACAACTTATCGAGTGAAGGACTTTATATGAATCAGGCGTATGCGACAGCAGTTGTACTTCTGGTACTGGTTGTGCTGATCAACACCGTTTCCGGCATGATCGCAAAACGGATCACAAAAGCGTAAAGAAAGAATAGATGAAAATCAGGAAGGAATCTTACATGAGTAAAATAAGTATTAAGAATATGGATCTTCACTACGGTGATTTCCATGCTCTGAAAAATGTGAATCTTGAGATAGAAGAAAATAAGATCACGGCATTTATCGGACCATCCGGATGTGGAAAGTCTACATTATTGAAATCCATCAACCGTATGAATGATCTGGTAGAAGGATGCAGGATCGACGGACAGATTCTTCTGGACGGCAAAGACATTTTCCATGATATTGATGTGAATCTGCTTAGAAAAAGAGTCGGAATGGTATTCCAGAAACCGAATCCATTCCCGATGAGCATCTATGACAATGTTGCATACGGACCAAGAACCCACGGAATCCGTTCGAAAGCAAAACTGGATGATATCGTGGAAAAATCCTTAAGAGATGCAGCAATCTGGAATGAATGTAAAGACAGATTAAAGACCAGCGCACTCGGCATGTCAGGCGGACAGCAGCAGAGACTTTGTATCGCAAGAGCACTGGCGGTACAACCGGAAGTTCTTCTGATGGATGAGCCTACAAGCGCACTTGATCCAATCTCAACATCCAAGATTGAAGACCTTGCGATGGAGCTGAAAAAAGACTATACTATCGTTATGGTAACGCACAATATGCAGCAGGCCGTACGTGTATCCGATAACACCGCATTTTTCCTGTTGGGAGAAGTGATCGAGTATAATGAAACAGAGAAATTATTCTCTATTCCATCCGATAAAAGAACAGAAGACTATATCACAGGGAGGTTTGGTTAAGATATGCGTAATCGATTTGATCAACAGTTGGAATTACTTAATGAGCAGCTTATTCATATGGGCGAGTTGTGTGAAGTGGCAATCGGAAAGGCAACAACTGCGTTAAAAGAAGGAAGCATGGAACAGGCAGAAAAAGTAAGAGTTGCAGATGAAGAGATCGATCAGGCAGAGACCGATATCGAGAGACTCTGCTTAAAGCTTCTTCTTCAGCAGCAGCCGGTGGCAAGAGATTTAAGACAGATATCTGCAGCACTTAAGATGATCACAGATATGGAACGTATCGGAGATCAGGCATCAGATATTGCAGAGATCATCATTACCGAAGAGAAATCTGAGGCACAGGATATTCCGATGATCATTAAGATGTCGGAAGCGGCAGCGAAGATGGTCCGCGACAGTGTCAATGCTTATGTGGAAAAGGATCTGGAACTGGCTAGAAAAGTAATGGAAAATGATGATGTTGTAGATGAGCTTTTTGAAGAAGTGAAGACGACTCTGATTGATTTCATTGCTGAGAATAAAGGACAGCAGGGTGTGGAAGCAATCGATCTGATCATGGTAGCAAAATATCTGGAACGTATTGCAGATCATGCAACAAATATCGCAGAATGGGTGGAATTCTCAATTACAGGAATCCACAAATCTTCTGTAGTATAAAGAAGGAGAATGAGGAATGATTTTTTGTGTAGAAGATGACAGTAATATACGGGAACTGGTGGTGTATACCCTGGAAAGTACAGGGTTTCAGGCACGCGGATTCGAAGATGGAAGTTCATTCCTTGAAGCTCTGGCATTAGAGACGCCAGAGCTTGTTCTGCTTGATATCATGCTGCCGGGAGAAGACGGGATGGAGCTTTTAGGAAAGTTAAAAGCATCGAAGAAAACGAGAGACATTCCGGTCATCATGGTTACGGCAAAGGGTGCAGAATATGACAAAGTAAAAGGACTGGATGCCGGTGCCGATGATTATGTGACCAAGCCATTTGGTATGGTGGAACTGATCTCGCGTATCAAAGCAGTGTTAAGACGCAGTGCAAAAGGAAGCATATCCAGCGAGGATACATTTGAGATCGGAGAGATCCGGTTAGATCCGAAGAAGCATGAAGTGACCGTTCATGGGGAAGTCGTGAACCTGACCCTGAAAGAGTATGAATTACTGAAGCGTCTGATGAAGAATTCGAATATTGTGCTTACAAGAGACCAGCTTCTGGAAGATATCTGGGGATATGATTTCGACGGAGAGACGAGAACCGTGGATGTGCATGTCAGAACCTTAAGACAGAAGCTCGGGGATGCAGGTGAGCAGATTGAGACGGTCCGCGGAGTCGGATACCGTATGAGCCGCTAGAACCAGGAAATGCGGCAGGCGAATAAGAGGAAACAGAGAAGAAAAATATGAAACAAAGTATGAGAAAAAAGATCCAGAGCAGTATGATCCTTGTCATAGCCCTGACACTGATCATAGCCTATGCGATCACCACGCTGGTCGTATACCGCCAGACGATCCATATCATGGAAGGCGAAGTCAGACAGGAAGCCGATTATATCAATGTAGCAATCGACACTTCCGGAGAATCTTATCTGAAGACAATGGATAAGGTGCATAAGGATACGAGAATTACACTGATCGATCCAGACGGAAATGTACAATATGATTCCAAAGAAGATGAAGTAACCTTTCAGAATCATAAGAACCGGCCAGAGGTAAAAGCAGCACTAAAGACAGGAAGCGGACAGGATATCCGGGAGTCTGATACACTGAATAAAGAGATGTTCTATTATGCCGTAAAATTGGAAAACGGAGATATCCTGCGAGTATCAAAGACGGTAGATACCGCATTCCGGACAGCAATGAAAGTATTCCCGGCGATGGGACTGATCGCAGTGATTATGCTGGCATTTGCCGGAATCCTTGTAAAATGGCAGGTAACGAGATTGATCCGTCCAATCAACAGACTGGATCTTGAGAATCCATTGGAGAATGACGTGTACGAAGAATTAACACCACTTTTACAGAGCATTGATAAGCAGAATAAAGAAAAAGATGCGGTTGCCAATATGAGAAAGGAATTCTCGGCAAATGTATCTCATGAACTGAAGACGCCGCTTACATCCATTTCGGGTTATGCAGAGATCATGAAAAGCGGACTGGTAAAGCCGGAAGACATGAAAGGTTTTGCAGAAAGAATCTATAATGAAGCGAGACGTCTGATCACTCTGGTAGAAGATATCATCAAGTTATCCAAACTGGATGAGGGCAATGTACAGTTAGAAAAAGAAGAAGTTGATCTCTATAAATTGACCAGAGAGATTCTGACGAGATTATCACCACAGGCATCAGCAAGAAAGATTCATGTTGAAGTGACCGGAGAATCGGTTGTATATACCGGTATCAGACAGATTTTGGATGAAATGATCTATAATATCTGTGAAAATGCGATTAAGTATAATAAAGAAGGCGGAAAATTAACCGTCTGGGTAGGCAATACCCTGCAGGGAAAGAAAGTCTGCGTCACAGATACTGGAATCGGAATCCCGGAGAATGAGACGGAGCGCATCTTCGAACGTTTCTACCGTGTAGATAAAAGCCACTCTAAAGAAACCGGCGGAACCGGACTTGGACTGTCGATTGTAAAACACGGAGCCATGCTTCATGGCGCGAAGATCCATGTGGACAGTAAGCTGGGCGAGGGTACGAAGATAGAACTCATATTTTAATCTAAGAAACGATAGAAAGAGTATGAGGTTATGAAATAAGAAGTGAAACGATAGAATATACTAGAAAAGCGGATTTCAGGCACAGTGTGCGGAGTCCGCTTTTTCGATTGACATGAATTCGAAGGGATCTGTCAGTGGACAATTCGATGTATTATATAGTATGCATTATATACAATATTGTTTTGGAGAAATATAGAAGTTTTTTAAGAAATCTTAAGAATTATTTGCGTATGTCTTTAAGAAATCAAGCCTACAATAACCTCAAGAAAAAGGTAAGGAGGCTTATAGTTATGGACAAGATCAGTATTATCATTCCGTGTTTCAATGAAGAAGAAGCATTGCCGATCTATTATACCGAAATGAAAAAAGTCATGGACAACATGAAGAAACAGACCGATTTCGAATTGATATTTGTAGATGATGGATCATCCGATAGAACATATGAGATTATGAAAGAATTACACAGAAAGGACGGAAGATGTCAGTATCTTTCCTTTTCCAGAAACTTTGGAAAAGAAGCTGCCATCTATGCAGGACTTCAGAATGCAAGTGGCAATTATGCTGCGATCATGGATGTGGATCTGCAGGATCCGCCGTCACTTCTGCCGGAAATGTACCGGATATTGAAGGAAGAACCGTATGACAGTGTAGCTACCAGACGTTCGACGAGAAAAGGAGAACCGAAGATCCGTTCATTCTTATCCAAAGAGTTTTATAACGTGATCAATAAGATCTCCAAGACAGAGATTGTAAGCGGTGCCAGAGATTACCGCCTGATGAATCGCAAGATGGTAGATGCGGTACTGGAGATGAGCGAATACAACCGATTCTCAAAAGGAATCTTCGGATGGGTCGGTTTCCGCACGAAATGGCTGGAATATGAAAATATCGAAAGATCTGCCGGAGAAACAAAATGGAACGTAAAGAAATTATTCATTTACTCGCTAGAAGGAATTACGGGATTTTCCGTTGTACCATTGTCCATTGCCTCCTATATGGGAGTACTTTTTTGTGGACTGTCATTTCTTATGATCGTTGCGATTGTAGTCCGTACGTTAATCTGGGGAGACCCGGTAGCCGGATGGCCGTCGATGGTATGTATCCTGTTCGGTGTGGGCGGTGTCCAGCTTTTGTGTACTGGAATTCTCGGACAGTATCTTGCAAAGACATATCTGGAAGTCAAGAATAGACCGGTATATCTGTTAAAGGATTCCAGCAAAGAGGAGCAGCGGATTATGATGATGCCGTTATCACAGAAAAGTCGGAGGAAGAGTTATGGACAAGGCAAAGAATTGCATAAAGAAGTGCATTCTGTATAAGAAGCATATTTCATATAAGAAATGCATTCCATATCTGGTACTTTCCGGACTTACATTATTTTTCTGCTGGTGTTTTGCGGGAAGGCATGGAATCTTCGGAGCAAAAGTAGACTGGATCAGCCAGCATAGTGTGCTGCCGGATTATTTCCGGCAGCAGTTTTATGCAACGGGAAAGTTGTTTCCTGAATTTGCGGCGAATCTGGGCGGAGGACAGAACATCTATCATTTTGCCTATTACGGGCTTTACAGCCCGCTGATCTTGCCATCTTATCTGCTTCCGTTTGTGAAAATGACGGATTATATCATGATGATCAGTATAGCAGGTCTGACTGCTTCGGTACTGCTTTTTTATCATTGGCTGAAAAACAGGGCAATGGATAGGGGTATCGCTTTTATGGCAGCAGTAATGTTCCTTCTGGCAGGGCCGATGATCGGACAGTACAGTGGTCAGATCATGTTTGTGGATTATATGCCGTTCTTGTGTCTGGCACTGATGGGGGTGGACCGGTATTTTGAAAAAGGAAGGAGCGGTCTTTTTACAGTCAGTGTATTCCTGATGATCATGACCAGTTTTTATTTCAGCATTGGCGGAATGCTTGCACTGATCCTTTATGGACTGCATCGTTACTTTGAACAAAGAGAAGGATGCAGGATTACAGCCATGGCATTTTTGAAGGACGGACTGCATTTTGTTTATCCGATGATTCTGGCGGTACTGATGAGTTGTTTCTTTCTGGTGCCGACAGCACTTGCATTGACGGGAGGGAGAAACAAAGGACAGAATATATCGCTTGCTACTCTTTTTGTCCCGCAGATTACGGTAGAACGATTCGCATACAGTATCTATGGAATCGGACTTACGACACTAGTGATCACAGTCCTGATCACGGGTCTATTGTACCGGAAAGTTTATGAAAAAGTGCTCACATATGGCTGCGTGATCATACTTGTGGTTCCGGTCTTTGCTTACTTATTGAATGGCGGCCTCTATATAAGAGATAAAGTCTTCATTCCATTTCTTCCGCTATTGTGTTACCTGATTGCAATTTATCTGAAAAAATGCAGAGATGGAGAGATTGCGCCTGTAACAGGAATGATTTCCTACGTGATTACAACGGTATTCGTTTATATAGCAAGAGATCAGTTTACCAAAGGCGGCATAGGAGAAGGCATATGGAAAGCACTGCTTGCGGAAAGTATTCTGTTCCTGATTTGTTATTTGCTTTATTGTGCGATGAAGAAATACCGGAAAGAAACGAAAGAGATTCTGATGCTGGCATTGCCGTCAGTGATCTGTCTGGCAGTTACAATGAACACTTTTTATCAGATGAAGCCGGACCGGTATGTCAGCCGGAAACTGTACCAGGAGGTTACAGGAAAGCACAACAGACAGGCGGTAAAACAGGTGCTGAAGAATGCTGAAGGATATTACCGTACAGAACAGCTTGGAAATGATGATAAAAATGCGGCAAATTTAAACCGGATCTGGGATATGGACCAGAATATGACTTCGATCTATTCCTCGGCATATAATACAGAGTATCAGACATTCCGCCAGAAGACATTCGGGCTGGAAGAGCCATTCCGTAATGGGATGATGCAGTCGGTATCGAAGAATCCGGTATTCCGGCGGCTGATGGGAGTGCGCTATATCGTGTCAGATTCCGATGTGCCGGGATATTCGCTTGTTAAGAAATGTGGAAAAAACGGGAAAACAGGGATATATCAGAATCGAGACGCAGCACCGGTTATGTATGCAACAGACCAGGTGATGACGGAAGAAGAATATAAAAAACTTGCATTTCCATATAATCAGACAGCACTTCTGGAATATGCGGTTGTGGGAGAACATACGGAATCTTCAGATCAGAATATTATGACAGCTTATGAACCGATTAGTCTGAAAGCGGCTGATAATAGAACTGCTGGTGGAGTGAAGCAGAAAAACGGAACTACAATCAAAAATGAAACATGGATCTGTGATACAAAAGATGGCTGGAAGATCCATGCGAAGAAGACAATATTTTCTATCCAACAGATAAATCAAAAGCTGGTACAGCAGCAGAATACACAGGATGATACGGCAGCGACGGTGAAGAGTGAAAAGACGCAGACGGGACGAGAAAAAAATCGAGTTCTCTTCCTGCGGTTCCAGGTAGACAATATGCATCCGAATAAGGACGTAGCAATCTGGATCAACGGAATCCGCAATAAACTAAGCGCAAAAGATCACGTATATTATAATGGAAATAAAACATTTACCTATGCAGTGCCATTGAAGGACGGAGAAGATATGATTTCTGTGACATTTGGTAAAGGGAAATATAAATTAAGCCATGTGCAGGCATATCTCGGCAGTCTGCCGGAACGGTCAAAAGCGTTGTATCAGTCAGAATTTCAGGTAAATAAAAAGCAGACGAAAGATAATGTCATACAGGGAACGATACAGGTTAAGAACGACGGCTGGTTCATTACATCTGTCCCGTATGATACACATTTTAAAATGTACATCGATGGAAAAGAGACGAAGATACAAAAGGTAAATACAGCATTCCTGGGATGTAAGATTGAAAATGGAAAGCATGAAGTGAAGATCGTCTATCATGCGCCTGGAGTAACAGCCGGAAAAGTGCTTTCTTTGATCGGAATAGCCGGATTTGTGTTATTGCTTACGTTGCCATGCAGTCGTAAGGAGCTGCCAGTGGCAGGTCTTGTAGATGGGAAAAAAGAAAGCAGAAAGTAATATAGGGTATTTATATACAGCAGCAGATTTACAGAAAATCACTGCTGTATATTTGCATTTTAGAAAAAAGAAGAGTATGATGTTAAATGTTTTTATACTTGAACAGGTAAGAAAATCTACGGGAGAAAGCATCTGTCAAAGTACCTGTATAGATGAAACATAACCGGTAGATGTAAAATGTAAACAGACAACAGGGCAAGACGAGGATGAGAACATGAAGATTATAGAAACATATGGAAATTATATAGAAAAATGGAGTAATGAGAATCCGGACAAGGCCAGATGGCTTTTAAAGACCGGATGGAAGGCACAGAATCTGAAGTTCCGGTTTGCACCGGACAAAAGACTGATGCCGGCGGACCGGTATCTGGCAAAGCTTATGATGGACACGATGATCAGACCGCTGGAACGGCCGGAAGAGAGCGCGGTCGTCAGCATCTTTACTCCTTGTGAACTTTTACAGGAGGCAGGGATCCATCCATATAATGTGGAAGGATTTTCCTGCTATCTTTCTGCGTCAAAGGCAGAGAGAGCATTCTTACAGCAGGCGGAGAATACGGGCATATCTGAGACACTTTGCAGTTATCACAAGACATTTATCGGAGCGGCGCAGAAGAACGTGCTTCCGAAACCAAAGTGCATTGTATACACGAACCTGACCTGTGATGCGAACCTTCTGACGTTTAAAAAGCTGGCGAAAATGTATGAAGTGCCGATCTTTGCCATCGATGTGCCGATGCAGCAGAACGAAGATAACGTACAGTATGTGGCAGACCAGCTTCGAAAACTGAAGAATTTTATAGAAGAATGTACGGGCAAAAAGATTACAGATGAGGCATTAACAGAACGATTGAGAAGAAGCAAACGGACACTGGAAAAGTTCGCACAGTACGAAAAGAAAAGTGCAGACAGATACATTCCGGCAGACCTTGTTACTCCGCTCTATGCAGGTATGACGAATAACCTGTTACTGGGAACAAAAGAAGAGGAAATGTATGTGGACCAGCTTCTGAAGGATGTGAAGAATGCACCGGCAAAAAAAGGGAAGAAGATCTACTGGATGCATACGATCCCGTTCTGGTCAGAAGCAGTGAAGAACGAGCTTTGCTTTCAGGAAAAAGCACAGATTGTCGGATGTGAACTGAGCCGAGTCTGTGAGCCGGATTTTGATCCGGAGAAGCCTTATGAAGCGATGGCAAGACGGATGGTGTATCATGCATTAAATGGAAGCGCGGTCAGAAGAATCGAAGCAGGAATCCGTCATGCGAAAGAGACCGGAGCAGACGGTGTGGTATGGTTCGGTCACTGGGGATGCAAGCACACGCTGGGTGCTGCACAGCTTGCCAAGCGTAAATTCGAAGAGCAGGGAATTCCGCTTCTGATCCTGGATGGTGACGGATGTGACAGAAGCCACGGAGGAGAGGGACAGACATCCACCAGACTCGGGGCGTTCCTGGAAATGCTGAATGCAGAAGCAGGTGAAGCTCAGGAAAAGGATGACAATCTGGGAGCAGAGGGCAATTCGGAGAAGCTGGGAAATGTGGAGAAGAAGGAAGAGATGAACAGACAGGAGGAAAGTCAGCATGAATAAAACATATTATGTCTGTAAATACACCCCGATCGAACTGTTAGAAGCGTTTGGTGGGGAATGTCAGAACCTGAATGAAATGCCGCAGGGATTTGACCATGCGGATCAGATCGCGCATCCGAATATCTGTGGATTTGGAAAGGCCCTTCTGGAAGCTGTGATGAGCGGCAAGGTAAAGGAACTGGTTCTGGTCAACTGCTGTGATACGATCCGGAGTGTCTATGATATTCTGGAAGACAGCAGGAAACTGGATTTCTTATATATGATCGATGTGCTTCACTGCGATGCAGAATGCAGCCGGGAACGTACTGCCGTGCAGTTAAAAGGTCTGGCAAAGGCCTATGGTGAATACAAAGGAACTACATTTAACGAAGAAAAATTCCGTCAGGCATTTCAGAAGCCGGAACATATCGTAAAGCCGCATATCAGTGTGCTTGGTGCACGTATGGGAAATGAGCTTTTTGATATGGTGCAGAAGAGTATGCCGTATCCGGTGGAAAATGATACCTGTGTCAACAACCGTTCGGTGGGAGAGACAGAACCGCCGAAAGATCTGGAATTTGATGAACTGATGGCATGGTATGCGAAAGAACTTCTTGGACAGATCCCGTGTATGCGTATGATGGATCACAGTGGAAGAAAGAGATTATATAACGATCCGGGATTAAAGGGAATCATTTATCATACCGTCAAATTCTGTGATTTTTATAGTTTTGAATATGCACAGATCAAGCAGAATGTGACTGTGCCGCTTCTGAAGATTGAATCGGATTATACGGTACAGAGCAGCGGACAGCTTCTGACAAGACTGGAAGCATTTGCAGAGAGCATGAATATGGAACAACTGGAAGGGAAGGAACGGAAGATGGGAAAAGGATATTTTGCCGGAATAGACAGCGGATCAACGAGTACAGATGTGGTAATTCTCGATAAAGACCAGAATATTGTGACAGGGATCATCCTGCCGACAGGTGCGGGAGCAGCGATCGGAGCAGAGCGTGCGCTGGAGGAAGCACTGAAAGATGCGGGACTTCAGAGAGAAGATATCGATGCAATGGTTACGACCGGATACGGAAGAACGGCCATTTCGGACGGAGATAAGAGTATTACAGAGATTACCTGTCATGCAAGAGGGGCACATTTCCTCAATCCGGAAGTCCGTACCGTTATTGATATCGGAGGACAGGACAGTAAGGTCATCCGCCTGGATGAAAATGGAGCCGTTGCCAACTTCGTTATGAATGATAAATGTGCGGCCGGAACCGGAAGATTCCTGGAGATGATGGCAAGAACGATGGAAATGAGTCTGGATGACATGGGAAAAGCAGGTCTGTCATATAAGGAAGATATTACGATCTCCAGCATGTGTACTGTATTTGCGGAATCGGAAGTGGTATCACTGATCGCGCAGAACAAGGCGACCGATGATATCGTGCACGGACTGAACAAGGCTGTTGCCTCAAAGACAGCAGCACTTGCAAAACGTGTCGGCGGCGAGGAACGCTATATGATGACCGGAGGTGTATCCAAGAACCAGGGGCTGGTGAAGACTCTGGAAGAGAAGCTTGGAACGACATTGGTAATCAGTGATAAGGCACAGCTTTGCGGAGCACTGGGAGCAGCGTTATTTGCCAAAGATATGGTTACGGAGTAAGTGTTCTTAGCGAGATCTTAACAGTAGAAAAATAGATAGGATTCGAATTCTGTGATAATATAATGAATATATTGAATAGTCATAAAATTGTAAAATAATTAACACAGAAAGGCATGAATATTTATTGAATTTATATCGGACAAAATTATTAGAGAAATTAAAAGAGTCATTGGAAGCGGTGGTTCCGATCATCGCGATCGTATTGATCTTAAGCTTTACGATCGCACCGGTGCCGCCGGGCATTCTGATGGCTTTTATTATTGGAGCAATTCTCCTGGTAGTGGGGATGATGTTCTTCACACTGGGCGCAGAGATGTCGATGACACCAATGGGAGAACGTATAGGAACCCGGATCGCACAGTCGAAGAGACTTCCGGTGATCATTGGATTGTGTTTCATACTTGGCTTCATCATTACGATATCGGAGCCGGATCTGCAGGTTCTGGCAGGGCAGGTACCGTCAGTGTCGAATATGACACTGATTCTGGCAGTGGCCGTAGGAGTTGGAATCTTTCTGGTGGCAGCTGTACTGCGTATGTTATTTTCCAAACCGCTGTCATATATGCTGCTGATCTTTTATCCTATCGTGTTTATACTGACGTTTTTTGTATCAAAGGATTTTCTTACGATTGCATTTGATTCAGGAGGAGTGACAACCGGACCGATGACGGTGCCGTTTATCATGGCACTGGGAATCGGATTTTCGGCAGTGCGTAGTGATAAGTATGCGGAGACAGATAGTTTCGGTCTGGTATCGTTGTGCTCGATCGGACCGGTGCTGGCGGTATTGCTTCTCGGTATTATCTATCATCCACAGGGCGGCAGTTATTCTGAAACTGTGATTCCGGATGCAGAGACATCGGTGGCATTGTGGAAATTATTTGAATCAGGGATTCCACATTATATGAAAGAAATCGGTGGATCATTGTTACCGATCGTTCTGTTTTTTGCATTCTTTCAGGTTGTATCTTTGAAATTGAAAAAGAAGACACTGATCAAGATTTTGGTCGGTATTCTATATACATACATTGGTCTGGTATTATTCCTGACGGGGGTAAATGTAGGATTTATGCCGGTAGGTAATTATCTGGGACAGGTGATTGCAGGACTTCCTTACCGATGGGTGATCGTCCCGATCGGTATGCTGATCGGTTATTTTATCGTAAAGGCAGAGCCGGCAGTATATGTGCTGATGGAGCAGGTAGAAGAACTGACATCCGGGGCGATACCGGGAAAAGCAATGGGACTCAGTCTGTCGCTTGGCGTTGCATTTTCCCTTGGACTTGCGATGATACGTGTGCTGACAGGTATCTCGATCCTGTGGTTTCTGGTTCCGGGATATGCACTGGCACTGATTCTGACATTATTTGTGCCAAAGATATTTACGGCAATCGCATTCGACTCGGGCGGTGTTGCTTCCGGACCGATGACGGCAACGTTCTTACTTCCATTTGCACAGGGAGCCTGTGAAGCGGTTGGCGGAAATGTGGTAACGGATGCATTTGGAGTGGTGGCAATGGTAGCAATGACACCACTTATTACGATACAGATACTGGGCGTGGTCTATCAGTATCAGGAGCATAAGAAAGATAAAGAAGAGATGTTCGCGCAGCCTGTTAAGGTATTGCCTCTGGAGGCTTATAGTGATGCGGATATCATAGAATTATAGGGAGAAACTATGAGTAAGGTATATATGATGGTAACCATCACGAACAGAAACAAACGAAAAGACTTCCGGACATTTTTTAAAGAATACGGACTTCCCGTATTCATGGAAACGACCGGGAGAGGAACCGCACAAAGCGAAGTGCTGGATTATTTCGGCCTGGAAGAATCGGAAAAGTTGTTATTTCTTGCAATTGTTACAGGAGAGACATGGAAAAAGCTGCGCCGGGGACTGATCATGAAGATGCTGATTGATGTACCGGGGACGGGCGTATCGTTCATCGTACCGCTTAGCAGCGTGGGTGGAAGGAAGACACTGCAGTTTCTTGTAAATGAACAGGAATTTGAAAAAGAGGAGGAGACAGCGATGAAGGATACAGATTATGAACTTCTGGTAGCAATCGCAAATCAGGGATATATCGACACAGTCATGGATGCGGCAAGAGCGGCAAAAGCTGGCGGAGGAACCGTGATCCATGCGAAAGGAACCGGGATGGAGCTTGCAAAGAAGTATCTCGGGGTATCGTTGGTGGAAGAAAAAGAAGTGATCCTGATTGTAACAAAAAGCAAGGAGAAGAACCAGATCATGAAAGCAATCATGGAACAGGCCGGTCTCGACAGCAAAGAACGTACGATTGTGTTCTCGCTGCCGGTGACCAGTGTTGCGGGGATACGGATGCTTGAGGAAGATATTCAGGATGATTTATTATAGGTTGTCCGGAACTTTATGGAATCCAGTATTTTGTACAAATCCTTTTTATATTATTTAAGAAACGACGAACGCCACAAACCTTCCGGCCTGTGGCGTTCGTTGTCGTTATAGTTATCTAAAGGAATGAGAGTAAAGTGTTGCACCGGATTCCCGGTGTGCTACTTTATGAGGGGGAGATAGTTGATTTTGTCTCTCTCAACTATCTGAGTTTATTATAGAAAACAAATATGTCCAAAGTATGTTAAATTCCTTAAAGAAATCGGAAAAATCTTAAGAAGAGCTTAAGAGGTTATAAAGAGAATGAAAACCGGAAAAAACAGTTGACTTTTTTGTTAAAATCGCATATTATATATAAAATCTCTTTGCACTGAATATATCCAATAAGGATAAGGGATAACAGTACAAACTGATCAGGCTACATTCATTTTCAGAAAGATGATGTTAAGAAAATGATGTGCATGCCGGGCCGGTCAATTACCGGCAGCAGATGAGACGATGGTTCATACATCTGTGGGACAGTAAGTAAAAAGTTCCACAGGTGTATTTTTTTGCATTATTATGCTCCAGG
Organism: Dorea sp.; assembly: GCA_050873945.1. GTDB lineage: Bacteria > Bacillota > Clostridia > Lachnospirales > Lachnospiraceae > Dorea_A. Next base: position 5,060 of record JBNMJT010000036.1, on the reverse strand, counting down.
TAAAAATAACACAAAAGGAACAGCGTTCTCACCTCAGGCGCCATAGGAGACATGACATTATTCAAAAATGGAGGTTATCTTATGACAAATCAAAAACAAAAATTAAACGAACAGAAACTGATCAATCATTTATCAACGGTAGGGATTCTGGGAAATGTACTTCTGACAGCATTCAAATTGCTGGCCGGGATCATCGGACATTCCGGCGCCATGATATCCGATGCGGTGCATTCATTATCGGATGTGTTTGCGACATTTATTGCATTTCTTGGTGTGAAATTATCTAAGAAATCAGAAGACAGTGAACACCCATACGGCCACGACAGACTGGAATGTGTTGCATCGATGGCATTGGCAGTGATTCTTCTGGCAACGGGTATCGGAATCGGTATGAGTGGTGTGAAGACGATCATCGCCGGAGATTACAGTCATTTGAAAGCGCCGGGAATGATCGCACTTGTGGCAGCTATTGTATCAATCCTGACGAAAGAAGCAATGTTCTGGTATACCAGACATTATGCAAAGATACTTGATTCGGCGGCGTTTATGGCAGATGCATGGCATCACAGATCAGATGCATTTTCTTCGATTGGTTCGCTGATCGGTATCGGCGGTGCGATGCTTGGTTTTCCGGTATTAGATCCGCTGGCAAGTGTGGTCATCTGTATCTTTATTCTGAAGGTTGCATTTGACATTTTCAAAGATGCGCTGGATAAGATGCTGGATACTTCATGCAGCGAAGAATATGAAGAAAAACTGGCAGATTATATCAGACAGAGTCAGGGAGTCGAAAGACTGGATTTGTTAAGAACGAGAATGTTCGGCAATAAAGTGTATATTGATGCTGAGATTGCTGTAGACGGAACGCTTTCATTGAAGGATGCACATGCGATCGCAGAAGATGTACATGATAATGTAGAAGGAACGTTTGCGAATACAAAGCATATTATGATTCATGTGAATCCGGCATAATGAGAGAAAGAATAGGGACACTATGTGCCGGAGATTCGTTTGTATAGTGTATATAGAATAAATATAGAAATACCGCAGCTTTTCTTGATTTTAAAGCTGCGGTATTTTTATGTTTTCTGCTTACTGAAGATCCTCAGTCACAGATTTCAGATTCAGGAAGTTAGTCAGATAATCTCTGGTTCCTGTCTTGGCATCTGTTCCGGACATGTTGAATCCGCCAAATGGATGCTGCAGAACAACGGCAGCAGTGGATTTACGGTTGAAGTAAAGGTTTCCTACCTGGAACTGTACCTTTGCTTTCTGGATGTTTTCTCTTGTTTCGCTGTATACAGATCCTGTCAGACCATATTCTGTCTGGTTGGCAATGTCCAGTGCTTCATCGAAAGAATTTACTTTGATGACTGCAAGAACAGGTCCAAAGATTTCTTCGTTAGCAATTCTTGCATCGCGGGTAACATTGGTTACGATTGTCGGATCAATGTAGTATCCAACGGCATCACTGTAAGTTCCGCCGTATACGATGTCGCCTTCTTCTTTGGCAACGTCAATGTATCCGGTGATCCGTTTGTATGCAGCAGCGTTGATCACAGGTCCCATTGCCATGTTGTCACGGCCGCTTCCCTGTTTTTCCTTCAGTGCTTTTGCACATTTGATCACTTCTTCTACGAGTTCATCGTATTTGTCTGCCATAACGATCGCACGGGAGCATGCAGAGCATTTCTGACCCTGGAAGGTAAATGCAGAGCTTGCGATTCCTTCTGCTGCTTTCTTGATATCTGCGGAAGAATCTACGATGATCGCGTTCTTTCCACCCATTTCAGCTACGACACGTTTGATCCATTTCTGACCTTCTGAGATCTTGGCAGCATGTTCGTTGATGCGGCAGCCGACTTCCTTTGATCCGGTAAAGTTCACGAATCTGGTCAGTGGATGTTCTACAATGTAATCTCCGATATCGGAACCAGATCCCGGAATGTAGTTGACAACTCCGGCAGGGAATCCGGCCTTTTCGCAGAGTTCTACGAACTTATAAGCAACGATCGGTGTATCAGAGGATGGTTTGCATACGATGGTGTTACCTGTAACAACAGCAGCTGCAACCATACCGCCAAGTAAGGATAATGGGAAGTTCCATGGCGGAACAGCGACACCGACACCGATTGGGATATAGATACATTTTGTATATTCATCGGTAGGTACAAGCTCCAGTCCTTTATCAAGGTCAGCCATATGCATTGCATGAGAATTAAAGAAATCCAGTGCTTCACACAGTTCTCCGTCTGCTTCGCCCCAGTTCTTACCGCTTTCTTCTACATTCCATGCGTCGATGATATAACGGTTCTCATCTAACAGTGCGGCAAGTCTGCGCAGGCAGCGGATACGCTCTTCGGCAGGGGTAACACTCCATGTTTTAAATGCTTCATTTGCAGTTTCAATTGCTTTTTTTGCCAGGTCCTGACTGCAGGAGCAGGCATATCCTAATACTTCTTTTGTGGCCGGTGAAAGAGACGTGATCTTTTTCTCTGTCTGAATACGCTCACCGCCGATGATCAGTGGATAAGTACTTCCTTTCTCTTTATCGACCTGCTGGAAAGCTTCCAATATTTTCTCTTTGTTGGTGTTGTCTGAAAAATCTAATTCTGCGGCATTTTTAAATCCTTTTAACATTTTGTGATACCTCCTGCTTGTACTTTGGTTTGAACTATGGTCTATATTGTAGCAGTTAAAATTCGGCACGTCAATACAATAAAGCATTAAAAATGCAAGATTCATAAGAAAATCTTGCATTTTTGTATCTAGGAGTCATATCCTTTTACATATACAAAGCTGTCCGCATCATTGTCACGCTGCATAGTATAGTGGTGATTGAGCATGGCTTCGATCAGATCCTGCCCCTGATTCTCCACAGCGACAAGTTTCATGTCTAATGCATTTTCCAGATCCTGTACCGTCATATCGTCCAGAAATACCTGTTCGCCGCTTCTTAACATATTACATGTAATAAGAAGTGTGTCACCCAGATCGATACCGGAAGCTTTCTTTTCCAGAAGCTGGGCTTTGAGATCCTGACCGGTGATCAGTCCGGATACGGTGACGGTCTCGCCGAAGAAATCATTACGGATCGCAAATACATTGATCTTAATATGCGGAAATGCTTTCATGATCTCATCTGCGAATTCGGAAAGTGTACTGTAAGCGAGCTTTCCGGTTGCAATTGTAAGCGTACGGTGAGTCTCAGATTTCCATGTCTCATATTCGTCACTTTCCTTCAGCGCTTCCAGAGCATCCTGGAATTCGGTCTTTAACAGACGCATCATGCCGACACCATTTTCCAACTGGATATAGCCGTCGTAGCGTTCCTCTTCCGGAAAATCACGTTCCGCAAGAATGTACCATTCATCACTCGCCTGTATGAAATGCAGACCATATTCTTCGTAGAATTTTGGCTGATAGCTTTCGATCATGTCGATGACTTCACCGGCTTCTTCCTTTGTAAAGAGTTCCAGCGGATAGAGTCCCTCACGGTATTTGGTCAGTCCGGCAGGTACGACGGATACACTTCTCATAAAAGGAAGGTAATGGGAAAGATCCTCAATGGAACGCTTTAATTCATCCTTGTCATTTACGCCCTTACATAATACGATCTGTCCGTTCATCTCGATGTGTGCTTCGTACAGATCCTGTAAGAACTTCAGTTTTTCTCCGGCAAACCGATTGTGCAGCATCTTACAACGGAGCTCCGGATTGGTGGTCTGTACGGAAATGTTGATCGGTGCGAGCTGCATGTGGATGATGCGGTCGATATCTGCCTGCTTCATATTCGTCATGGTGATATAATTGCCCTGCAGGAAAGAAAGACGGGAGTCATCATCTTTAAAATACAGTGTCTCACGCATGCCCGGCGGCATCTGGTCGATGAAACAGAACATACATTTATTACTGCAGGAACGGTATTCGCTCATCAGTCCGTTCTCGAATTCTACCCCAAGTTCGTCGTCGTAGTCTTTGTCGATCTCCAGAAGCCATTCTTCCCCGGAAGGCTTGCGAATCAGGACTTCGACATATTCATCCTTCATCAGATAACGGTAGTCAAAGACATCTTCAATTTTCTGCCCATTTATTTTTAACAGCACGTCGCCAGGTTCGATTTCCAGCTCTTCTGCAATAGAACCCGGATAGACGGTCTGTATCAGGTGTTCCTGTTCCTTTTTTCTCACAAATATATTCCTCCGTATAAACATTTACCCATATAGACAAAATGATAGCTTATTCTCAGGCCAAGTGCAAGGCAAGAATTATAAAATCAGAACGTAATTTTTGGATAAATTGATGAAAAAAGAGGAATTGACGGGATTCATTTTTCTACGTGATGTGAAAAAATGCAATTTCCAATCAATATAAGATTGTAATCAAACGTTTAACGTGACATAATAAGAAAGGAAAAGTTAAGAATATTTTAAAAGAATGTTAAGTGAGTGTAAAATAAGCTGACAACAAAGGAGAAAATTATGGAAATATTTTCTATGGTATTGTCATTGTTAAGCGGAGTCGCTTTGTTCCTGTTCGGAATGTCTCTCATGGGGGATGGACTGAAGCAGGTTGCCGGTAACAAACTGGAAGCATTCCTTTACAAAATGACAAACACACCACTGAAGGGAGTAGCACTTGGTACTGCGGTAACCAGTGTCATTCAGTCATCTTCTGCAACAACGGTTATGGTCATTGGTTTTGTTAACTCTGGTATGATGAAGCTGAAACAGGCAATCGGTATTATCATGGGTGCAAATATCGGAACCAGTATTACAGGATGGATCTTGTGTCTGTCTTATATCCAGGGCTCCGGTGGAATTGCAAGTATTCTTTCTACAGCCACTATTTCAGCAGTAGTTGCTGTGATCGGTATTGTGCTCCGTATGGTCTGTAAGAGATCTGTACACAGAAATATCGGAAACATCATGCTGGGCTTTGCCATTCTGATGAATGGTATGCAGATGGTGAGTGGAGCCGTTTCCCCTCTTCGTGAGAGCCCGGTATTTATTGATATGCTGACAATGTTCTCCAATCCTATTGCAGGTATTCTGGTAGGT
>JBNMJT010000035.1:0-19513 GCA_050873945.1 Dorea sp. | reverse complement strand
GCGGTGAGCACTGCAATCCAATTAAAGCAAGCGGTGTATTTGGAAAAAAAGATGACCGGCTGTGGCTGCCAGTATCGGCTTATCTGATTGAGTGCAGCCATGGTAAAATTTTATTTGATTGTGGCTGGCACAGGGACATGAGTCCGAATGGAGAATTTGACAGAGAAGCTCAGATTAAATCGCTTGGAGGTTTTCCTCTTTATAAAACAAATCAGGGAATTCTTCCCAATGGGCAGGCGGTTGATGAGCAGCTTGCTGCGTTGGGGCTGCAGCCATCAGATCTGGACCTGATTCTGCTTTCGCATCTGGATTGTGACCATGCAAATGGATTGAAACTGGTGTCGGAGGCAAAAAGAATACTTGTATCAAAGGATGAAATTCGATTTGCTGAAAATGGCAGCCTGATGAATAGAATACGATACAATAAAGAATGGTGGAATGGAACAAAACTGGACGGTTTTGACTGGAATGGAACAGAGGGTCCTGTGCAGAAATCATTTGATGTATTTGGTGATGGAAGTCTGGTAATGGTAAATATTCCGGGACATTGTGAAGGGTTATGCGCTCTGAAAATTACGAATGATAGTGGAAAGTATGTATTGCTGTTCTCCGATGGTGGTTATGCAAAAAAGTCCTGGGAAGAACAAATTACATCAGGGATTGCGGATAACAAAGAACAGCAGAAAAAGTCATTGGCATGGATCAGAGAACAAAGTCTGAATATTGACTGTATAGAATCACTGGCAAATCATGATCCGGATATCACACCACATATAATCTGTTTATAGGAGGATCATACATGAGTCAGACAGCATTAATTACAGGAGCTTCCGGAGGACTGGGACTGGAATTTGCAAAAATATTTTCAAGAGAAGGATATGATTTGCTGATTATAGCCAGACGGGAAGGCATTTTGTATAAATTAAAATCCGAACTGGAATCACAATATCACAACCATGTAGAAGTGTTTGCCTGTGATCTTTCAAAGACAGATGCGGCATACGAAGTATTTAACTACACGCTGGAAAAGGATATTCAGATAGATGTACTTGTTAATAATGCAGGTTTTGGAGATTTTGGAAATTTTTGGACTGTGGATGAGCAGAAACAGACCAATCTTTTGCAGGTAAATATTGTGACGCTTGTGCAGTTGACAAGATATTTTATGCCCGGAATGATGGATCGGCACTATGGAAAAGTATTGAATCTATCTTCGGTTGCGTCTTTTTGTGCCGGACCGAAAATGTCACTCTACTATGCGTCCAAAGAATTTGTACGCAGCTTTTCCGAAGCAATTGCAGAAGAAGCGAAAGGCACAGGAGTATCTGTTACGGCATTATGTCCGGGACCAACAGCGACTGGCTTTGAAAAAGCAGCCGAAATGAAAAACTCAAAGATGTTTACTTTTTTCAGACCGGCAAATGCTGGAGAAGTTGCAGAAGCCGGGTATAAAGCTATGATGAAAAAGAAAGTTCTTTTATATTATGGTGCGTCAACAAAACTGATGAATATTGGAGCAAGGATTTTACCAAGAAGTATATCAAGAAAGTTTGCGGGAAAAATCAATGGATAAAACGAAAAATAGAAGAAGCTTCCGGTGACAGGTTCTGTAGGTTGAGATGAATAATAAAATTAATTATATTAATCCTTGAATATACGAGGCGGATGTGCTACAATGCAATTACTTCAAAAAAGCATTCGCTTTTATTTACAAATTTTATTATGAAAACAAAAAGGAAAAATGGCTGACAGCAGATATTTTTCATCTTAAACTAGTAACTCGCTGGAATATTTCAAACATACAAAAGCATTTAGAGACGGAAGGTGTAATGATTATGACAATTGCCGAAATGAGAGAATTAAGAGAACAAAAAGGCTATACACTGGAAGAAATCGCAGACAGATCGGGCATTGATATAGAACTGCTTGCAAAAGTATTTTATAAAAAAGAGCAGATCGGGCAAAAAGAATTCTGTAATCTGCTGACTTATAGAGAAATACGTGAGTTGGAAAAAGTGTTTACAGAAGCAGATGAGAATCAGGTTGCAGAGGCGCTGGGAGCATATCAGGTAAAAAAACAGGGAGAATATACAGTGGAGGATTACTATGCCCTGCCGGATGATAAAAGATATGAATTGATCGATGGAGTCTTGTATGATATGGCAGCACCAGCCGTTGCGCATCAGGAAATCGCTTTCGAGATTGCGGTGGCTTTGCGGAAATATATCAAAGAGAAAGGCGGAACGTGTAAAGTATTTATGGCTCCGGTTGATGTGCAGCTGGATAAGGATGACAGGACAATGGTACAGCCGGATGTGTTTATCTTATGTGACCAGAGTAAGAATGTGGGCAGATGTATCTACGGAGCGCCGGATATGGTTATAGAGATTACGTCTCCGTCCACCAGAAAAAAGGATTTTGGTAAGAAACTGGGGAAATATGTAGATGCGGGAGTGCGGGAATACTGGATCGTGGATGTGAAAAATCAAAAAGTGATCGTGTATGATCTGGGAGAAGATTTTGGTGAAAATATGGATCTGGCAATTTATGGAATGGATGGGGAAGTGCCGGTTGCTATCTATGGCGGGGAATGTCGGATCGATTTCCGGGAGATTGTCAGAGAAACGGAGAATATTTAGGGCTTTTATATTATAAAAAGAAAAAATGAATATTATTTCAAAATCCAGTACATAACCAGTCGGAAAAAGTATGCTATACTGCTGATAGATGTACTGAAAAAGGCAGTACGAAAACCAGAGATGAAATGGAGACAGATTATGAAATTAACAATATTAGGAACCGGAAATGCAACAGTAAGCGAATGCTACAATACCTGCTATGCAATCAGTGATGAGGGAAAACATTTCCTCGTAGATGCAGGTGGCGGGAACCGTATTCTGAAGGTGTTAAAAGATACTGGAATTGACATGAATGATATCCATGATATCTTCGTTACACATGAGCATGTAGACCACGTGCTTGGAATTATCTGGCTGGTGCGTATGATCGGACAGAGAATGAACCAGGGAAAATATGAAGGTGACCTTCGCATTTACTGTCATGAGGAACTGGCAGAGAAGATTCAGGCAATTGCAAATATGACGATCCAGCAGAAAGTCTGTAAGCATATGGGCGAGAGAATCCAGTTTGATGTTGTAAAAGACGGAGACAGCAGAACGATTCTCGGATGTCCTGTGACATTTTTCGACATCGCTTCGACAAAGGCGAAACAGTTCGGATTCACCATGCAGCTTAAGAGTGGAAAGAAATTTACCTGTGTAGGAGATGAGCCATACAATGAAGTGGATTATAAATATGTGAAAGGCAGTGACTGGCTGCTTCATGAGGCATTCTGCCTGTTTGGCGAGGCGGATAAGTTCAAGCCTTATGAGAAGCATCACAGTACCGTAAAAGAAGCATGTCAGCTTGCGGAAGAACTTGGTGTGCCAAATCTGCTGTTGTATCATACAGAAGAGACACATCTGGCGGAGAGAAAGAAGTTGTATACGGAGGAAGGACAGCAGTATTACCATGGCAATCTGTATGTGCCGGATGATCTGGAGACGTTTGAGGTGTAGAAAAATGCGAGTACTATCATTTGGATCTTTAAATATAGATTATGTATATAAAGTGGACCATTTTGTAAATAAAGGTGAGACATTAGCATCAAAAAGTCTTCAGGTATTTACCGGAGGAAAAGGTCTGAACCAGTCGATCGCGCTTGCGAAAGCTGGAGTGGAAGTATATCATGCCGGTATGATCGGAGAAGATGGAAAGATGCTTCTGGAAGCACTGGATGAAGCAGGTGTTCATACAGAGTATGTAAAAGTGCAGAGCAAGGTCAGAACGGGAAATGCAATTATCCAGAATGATCTGCAGGGAGATAACTGTATCCTGTTGTATGGCGGAGCGAATCAGCAGATGGATGAGAAGTATATAGATGAAGTGCTGGAACAGTTTGGCAGTGATGACTGGCTGCTGATACAGAACGAGATTAATAATCTTCCGTACCTTGTCAGCCGGGCAAAAGAGAAAGGTATGCGTATTATTTTGAATCCGTCTCCGATGAATGAGAAAATAGCCGAACTTCCGCTTGATAAGATTGATTATTTTATCTTGAATGAAGTAGAAGCGCAGCAGTTATTGGAAAAAGAACTGAAAGATGACAGAGATGGAAAGACTCTGGCAGTGGAAATCAAAACAGCATTTCCAGGTGCAGTGGTAGTATTGACACAGGGAGAGAAAGGATCGGTTTATTATGACGGTGAGGAGTGTATCAGACAGGAAATCTTTAAGGTAAAAGCGGTAGATACAACGGCAGCCGGAGATACATTTACCGGATATTTTATAGGTGGTGTATTAAATGGGGATTCTCCCAAGGAAGCAATGCGTGTTGCGGCGAAAGCGTCAGCAATTGCAGTTACCAGACCGGGAGCGGCTCCGTCGATTCCGGCAAAGAAAGAAGTAGAATCAATGAATCTTGATTAGAATGTGAGAAAACCTGCCATCGGCAGGTTTTCTGTGTATTAGCCATATGAACATTTAGTTGATGGGGGGACATTCGTTTATCTGAAAGCATTTATTTATAGTTTTTCAGATAATCCGTTTTATCATTTTCCGTAATCTCTCTGATTACTTTACAAGGATTGCCGACAGCAATCACATTGGAAGGAATATCTTTTGTGACAATACTTCCGGTACCGATAATCGTATTATCACCAATCGTAACGCCTGCAAGGACTTTTACATCGCCGCCAAACCAGACATTCTTCCCGATATGGATTGGCTTGCCGATGCAGCCACCGTGGATACGCTCTTCGGCATCGATAGCGTGATTGACCGGATAGAGACCGGTATTAGGTCCGAATAAGGTGTTGGCACCGATGGTCACTTCCGCACAATCCAGAATTACACAGCCGAAATTGATATAGACATTGTCCTCGATCGTAATATTTTTACCAAATTCACAGCGGAAGTCTGGCTCGATCCAGACATCCTTTCCAACATGTTTGAACAGATCATTCATGATCTGGTTACGAAGTTCGACTTCTTCATCTTCCGTCTTGTTGTATTTGCGGAATAGTTTCTTTGCAGCAATTCTGCGTTGAAACAGATCGTCATCAAAATCATTGTAGATCTGGCCGTTTTGTAGTTTTTCCCATTCTGTCATATTTAAAATCTCCTTTGCATTGTTTGTGAGCTAAAAAAGATCCAACATATTATCCATATATATATGCTCGCGCACATGAATATGATATTCTGGTTTCGTCATATAATAAAGCAGAAATTCAAGAATCAATGCACTTCCAAGCCCGCGTCCTTCAATCTTAAAATTTGAAAATCCCATAGGCATGTAAATGTTTTGTATATCATTAACACTAATAAATCCAGGATTCTCCATGGCTTTAGAAAAGCGGTAGCCTTCGTTGCCATCCGGAGAAGCGCAGTGATACTCAGGGGCAGACTCTCCGAGATTCTTCCGGCTGACGGATTCATAACAAGTCTTTCTGTCCTTACAGCCGAACCAGCAGCATTCATTGCATAAGAATTCTACTTTATCTTTCTGGTGCTGTGACATTCGATTTAGCTTATCGAATACCTTATTTAACCGGAAGTCCGGTACAACATAGCGGAATTCTCCCCGGTTTACTTCCGTTAGAAAATCCTGAAAATCTGTCAGGACTTTTGTGGTAGAAGAGACAAGGTAGAGATCAGGATAGTTTTTGGCTAAATAATTTAATAAAAGGTCGGAATGTACGATTACGCCGTTGTGAAATGTTTGCACATACGCTGGCTTGCCGGTGACAGGTTGTGCAATCTGGGAGCACTCGAACATTTTACAAAGATCGTTACATTTCTTATCTGCAAGATGTTCTTCAAGCAGCAACGAATTACTGAATGTCAGCCGGGCCGATATGCTATATTCCCGCATCAGATCAAGTACTTCCTCCGGATCGGAATATCCGAATGAAGTACGTCCGCCGCCCCAGATACAATCCGAAGGTGCACCATAGATCGAGCCGATTTCACACCAGTCGTAAAAATATTCCCTGTGTTCATAGAATAATGGAAGGAATATGCGGTATAACTCGTAAAATTCGAAGAGACCGGGGAGGTGATAATAAGATTTATATATTTTATTCATGTGTTTACCTCTAAAAAAGTTTTCTGGCTTAATGATAGCATAAATTTAACGATAATATAAAACGCAAAGGAAGAAATACTAAAAAAGTGCAGCGGCAACATTTGAAGAATGATTACTACTGCACTATATTTTATCCTGTTTTTGTTTGTTGTTATCGTGGCAGCGCACGCGTATATTTCCGCATATGATACACTACATATACCGCGATCACAAGTTCCGTAAGCGGCATTGCGAACCACAGACTTCCGGCTGCGAAACACATCGGAAGAAGGAAGATAAAAAGTCCGCTTAAGATCATTCCACGCGCAATCGATACGACAAAGGCCGCAGTCGGCTTCAATAGTGCCTGGAAATAATACGTCGAGAAAATATTTAGCGGCAGCAGCAGGAACGAAATACTGTAGCTGCGTATGATTCCCGGCGCGATTTTCAGAATCGCGGATGTCGGAGACATGAAGACTTTGATATATCCATTCGGAACCGCAAGGCTTATAGCCGTCCAGAAGATGGCAAAAAATGCGGTAGTTCCAAGCGCGTATTTTAAAGTCTCGCGGATACGTCCGCCTTTTCCGGCACCATAGTTGGTGGAGATGATCGGCTGGGCAGCCTGGCCGACACTGTAAGCACAGCACTGTACAAAGGTGCTGATATTGATAATGACACCGTAGACAGCCAGTGCATTTGCGCCAAGGTAATGCATGATCTGTTTGTTGAAGAAGATCGTCAGGATTCCCATAGCTACATCGATGAAGAATGCGGAGAATCCGGATGTCAGCACCTGTCTTGTCTGGCGGAGTAAATGTGCCGGGCGTACGATCCGCAGTGTATTTTCCTTGCGGAAGAAATGTGTCAGCATTACCACAAAAGAGATAACAGAACCAAGTGCAGTCGCAAGGCCGGCACCGAAGATCCCCATATCCATCGGAAATACGAAGAAGTAATCCCCGAAGATATTGAAGACGCCGCCAATGAGTACGGCACGTGTCGCAAGTCCCGGGTTCTTATCATTTCTCAAAAATGCGGCAAGGAACTGGTTGAATAAGAATGCCGGGATCACGAATTTCACCGGAACCAGATATCTTCTTGCCAATGGTAAAAGCGATGCGTCTGCGCCGAAGAACAGAAGCAGCGGTTTGTCGAAGAAGATGATCATGAGCCAGGCAAGGACGGCGAATGTAGAGACGCCGATCAGTGCGGTAGTGAAGTATTCGTTGGAGCGGGTCAGCGGTGAGGACTTAGTAATTGTTTTGGCAGCTGTGCCAGAAGTTTTTCCGTCAGTCGCCGCATTGGAATTATCGGATGCGGAAAGTGAATCCTGTCCGCGTACCGTACTCAACAATATCGACCCGCCGATTCCCATCAGAAGTCCAAGGCTGTAGATAATGTTCCAGATCGGAGCAACAACTGCCAGGGCAGCAGTTCCGTCCGGCCCCTGATACTGTCCGACCATGGACATATCTACGATTCCGTAGATGGATGTGATAAGAGCGCTTCCAAAAGCGGCTTTTAAGTATTTAAAGTACATGGGTTTGATCTTGTCTGTTAGAAAATTCATTATGATAACCTCCTGTAAATTTGTTGCTAACAGATTACATGTGCATCTTTGTGAAAAAATAACTGCCGGATGCAGAGCAACAAAAAAGCCGGATAAAGTACAGGTATCTCAACCTGCGCCTTATCCGGCTTAGCATTTCTACGAATGCTCAGCCCTCCGAGCGAGCAATATTATTATAGTATATTTTTAATTTATGTCAAGGTTTTACATGCATTTCACTTGCATTATCCGCATACACGTGTATAATGAATTTTGTTCGGTATTTTTGAAAAAAAAGTATAGTAATAGAAAACTTTTGAAAATGTGGAGGTGAAAGCGTGGATATCGGAAAGAAGCTGAGGGAGCTTAGAAAACAGAATGATCTGACGCTGGAAGATCTGGCTTCGCGCAGTGAGCTTACGAAGGGATTTTTGTCGCAGGTAGAGCGTAACTTAACGGCACCGAGTATTGCGACACTGGAGGACATTCTGGAAGCACTTGGAAGTAACCTGTCGGAATTCTTTCATGAAGAGGAAGAAAAGCAGATCGTATTCGGGGCGGATGATTTCTTCGTAGACGAGAAAGAAGATTACCAGGTGGAATGGATCATTCCGAATGCCCAGAAGAATCAGATGGAGCCGATCCTTATGACACTCTATCCGCATAAAAAGAGCCATGTCCAGACGTCATATACGGGCGAGGAATTTGGCTATGTACTGAAGGGAAATATTACGATCGTGCGTGGTGGCAAAAAGTATAAAGTGAAAGCGCATGAGACGTTTTATATGGATGGTGCGAAGAGCCATTATCTTTACAACCACGGGAACAGCCCGGCAAAGATATTGTGGATTACGACACCGCCGATCTTTTAAAGAAAAGAGAAGTGCAGCTGCAAATGTAAGGAAGAATGAGAATTATGAAACGATACCTTGCGGCTTTAAAATCTGAGAAGGGAGAGGAAAAATGGAAGAGAAAAAACTAATTGAATTTCGCAATATTGTGAAAAGTTTTGACACCCAGGTTGTGTTAAAAGGAATCAACCTGGACATATATGAAAATGAATTCGTAACCCTGTTGGGACCAAGTGGATGTGGTAAGACTACACTGCTCCGAATCCTTGGAGGGTTTCTGGATGCGGACGAAGGAAAGGTGATCTTTGATAATGAAGACATCACCGACAAGCCGCCGTATGAAAGAGAATTGAATACCGTATTCCAGAAATACGCACTGTTCCCACATCTGAGTGTATATGAAAATATCGCATTTGGATTAAAGCTTAAGAAAATGAGTAAGGACATCATCGACCAGAAGGTTATGAAGATGCTGAAGCTGATCGGTCTGGAAGGCTATGAAGATAAGAATACGACACTGCTTTCCGGTGGCCAGCAGCAGCGTGTCGCGATCGCGAGAGCGCTGGTCAATGAGCCGAAGGTACTGCTTCTGGATGAGCCGCTGGCAGCCCTGGACTTAAAGCTTCGTAAGGAAATGCAGTATGAGTTGAAGCGTATCCAGCAGGAAGTCGGTATCACATTTATCTTCGTAACGCATGATCAGGAAGAAGCACTTACGATGTCGGATAAGATTGTCGTTATGCAGAAAGGTGAGATCCTTCAGATCGGAACACCGCAGGAAATTTACAACGAGCCGACGAACCGTTTTGTTGCAAACTTTATCGGAGAGAGCAACATCATTTCCGGAAGGATGATTGAAGATTATAAAGTCCGTTTTGACGACATCACATTCGACTGCGTGGATCATGGATTCAAGGAGAATGAGCCGGTGGATGTCGTGATCCGTCCGGAGGATATCGATATCGTGGATGTAAAAGACGGCAAGATGACAGGAGAAGTCTTAAGTGTCCTGTTCAAGGGTGTGCACTATGAGATCATGGTGGAGACCGTTCCGGGAACGAGCGTTACGGTCAACATGCGTGTCATCCGCAATCACGACGTAACCAGTGAAGACGGAAGTGAGAAGATCAGTGCCAACAACTTCTATGTAGACGTAGAAGATGTAGAGAATCTGGATGATAAGGAAATCGTCGCACTGTCGAATGCACAGGCATGGGAGACAGAGACGGATGAGTACATTTCCATTGCAAATATTGAATATGAACTGGAAGCAAAAGAAGGACAGTATCCGGTTACATTCAGCACTTCAAACGGAACCAGCATCGAGAGAACCATTTTCGTAGTCAACCAGCCGTTCGTTAAGAATGAGAAGGCAAATGAAGGTGTTATGGCGTTCAACTTCTTCAAGACGGTAGACGAGATCACGGAATCCCAGGCACTGGATACAGATCTTAAGACCTGGGCAAATGCACAGGGATGGAAGTTGACGGATGAAGACCAGAGTGTGGATATCAGTGTAGACTATGATTTTGATCCGGAAGAAGTAACAGAAGGCGTGTATGAGATTACATTTTCCACTACGGGACGTGAGTTCAAGATCCATACAACGGATTATTCGGAGGAAGGACAGGAGGTCGGCCTGACATTCTTCCCGGAAGATATCCACGTTATGCCGAAGGTGGTATTCTAAGATGAAGAAATTTTCACAGTTAGCATTTCCGTATATCGTGTGGGCAATATTGATGTTAGTATTCCCGATGGTCCTGATCGCACTTTATTCCGTGACAGACCAGGGAAACAGCATCTTATCGTTCACATTTACACTGGAACATTATGCCAAATTTTTTACCGACCCGGATTTCTTATTGATCCTCTGGCGTTCCATTGTAATTGCGGTGAAGACAACGGTGATCTGCCTGTTGCTGGGCTATCCAATCGCATATTATATTGCGCGCAGTGAGCAGAAGAAGCAGAATGCGCTGATCCTTGTGATCACGATCCCGATGTGGATCAACATGCTGGTAAGAACGTATGCATGGATCGGACTCTTAAGCGACGGCGGTCTGATCCAGAGAATCCTGCATATGGTGGGACTTGGAAAAGGCTCGCTTCTTTATACAGAAGGGGCAGTGCTTCTCGGTATGGTATATAACTTCCTGCCATTTATGATCCTGCAGATCCAGACGGCACTCAGTAAGATGGACAATTCACTTCTGGAGGCGAGTGCGGACCTGGGAGCAAGTCCGGCACAGACATTCCGGCGCGTGACACTGCCGCTTTCGGTTCCGGGAATCATCAACGGAATTACGCTGGTATTCCTTCCGGCAGTCAGTTCCTTCTTCATACCGAAGCTGCTCGGCGGCGGTCAGTATTTCCTCATCGGAAATATGATCGAGAACCAGTTCATTACGGTCGGTGAGTGGAACTTCGGAAGTGCCATTTCCATGATCATGGCGGTCATTATGATGGTACTTATGATGGTTGTCCGTAAGATCGAGATTCGTAACCAGGGCGGAAAGGGGGTATAATCATTATGAATAAGGGAAAACGTCCAATTGGGAAGATCCTTATGATACTGTCGGTTGTATTCTTCTACCTTCCGATCCTGTACATGATTATATTCTCATTTAACGATGGAAAATCACTTACAAGCTTTACCGGATTTTCGCTGCGCTGGTATAAGCATATGCTGGAATCGGCAGATATGATGGATGCACTGTCGACGACATTCAGTATCGCGCTGCTTGCGACATTTATCTCAACAGTAGCAGGAACAATTGCAGCAATCGGAGTCAGCAAGTCGAAGAAACTGGTACGAGACCTGATGGAGCAGGCGAATAACCTGCCGATCATGAACCCGGAGATCGTAACGGCAATCGGATTCATGTTATTATTCATCACATTTCATGTGGAAAAGGGATACGTTACCATGCTTCTGGCACATATTGCATTCTGTATACCATATGTCATGTTATCGGTAATGCCGAAGATCAAGTCACTTGATCCAAACCTTGCAGATGCGGCGATGGACCTGGGAGCAACACCGTGGCAGGCACTGACGAAAGTTGTTGTGCCACAGATCACGCCGGGAATCGTAGCCGGGGCGCTGATCGCATTTACCATGTCGGTGGATGATTTCATCATCTCTTACTTCGTAACCGGACGTGGTGTAAAGAACTTAAGTATCATGGTGTACACAATGAGTAAACGTGTCAACCCGAGTATCAATGCAATCTCGACACTGGTGGTTGTGATCATCACGATCGTACTGGTGATCATCAATGTTGCACCAACACTTTTTGCAAAACGTGCGAAGAGAAACAGCATCGGCAGACGAAATGTACTGGTACCGGCAGTTGCGGTTGTATGTGTACTGGCGATCGTAGCCGGAGTTGTGACATATAACAACAAGAAAGAACCGCTTCCATTCGAGGGACAGACGCTTCGTATCTACAACTGGGGCGAATATGTGGGTGAACACATCATCCAGGATTTCCAGAAAGAGACGGGGGCAACGGTACTTCTGGAAAGTTTTGACTCGAATGAGCAGATGTATATTAAGGTTGCAAATGGAGAAGCTTACGATATTCTCGTACCAAGTGATTACATGATCCAGAGACTCATTTCCGAAGATTATTTACAGAAACTGGATAAGTCTAAACTGGATTGCATGGACAAATTAGATGATGCGGTCAAAGGACTTCCGTATGATCCGAAGAATGAATATTCTGTTCCGTATTTCTGGGGAACAGTTGGAATTGTGTATGATAAGACAAAAGTCGATATCAAAGATCTGGAAAAAGAAGGCTACAACATTTTCCTGGATCAGAAATATAAGGGTGACATCTACCTGTATGATTCAGAGAGAGATTCCTTCATGATGGCATTGAAGGCACTTGGATATTCGATGAATACGTCCGATGAAAGCCAGATCCAGGAAGCTTACAACTGGCTGGTACAGTGCGTGCAGACCATGAAACCGGAGATTGTTACCGATGAGATCATTGATAACATGGCACAGGGAAGAAAGGCACTCGGTCTGATCTATTCCGGTGATGCGACATATGTAATCAATGAGAACGAGAACATGGGATACTACCTGCCGGAAGGTGGAACCAACCTGTGGTCCGATGCCATGGTCATTCCGAAGAATGCGAAGAATCCGGAGCTTGCTTATGCGTTCATCAATTATGCAAGTGATTACGATGGAGCGTATGATAATTCAAGCTATGTGGGTTATACATCGGCGAATAAGAAGGTTATGAAAGACCTGTATGGCAAGGGCGGCGAATTCGAAGGAATCGATGCTTATATGCCAAGAACGAATAACAGAAATGATGAAGTCTTTGAATATAATGAGGAGACGAAGAAAGAGATCAGTAATCTTTGGAGTAAGGTGAAGATTGCGGCTAGTAATACGAATTAATAAAATGGGACGGGGGATTTTTAAAAATCCCCCGTCCCATTTTTAAAATATATACGCTCGAATCACATCAAATGACACCGGACCAACATCCAGAACTGCCTTATGAAACCGCAGCTGTGTAAACTTATCCCCCCACTTATCCACGGCATCTTTCTTAAGTTCCAGAAATTCCAGATACCCAATATAGTATTTCAGGTAATTGGCCGGATCAGCAATGATCAGATCATAGATATCCTCAATAGTCGCATCATCCGTTATCCCATAGGTGTGGAAAAATGCTGCCGCATCGGCAAGTTTCCAGCCATCGTAGTGAATTCCCATATCGGCAAGTGCATACAGTCCCAGAATAACAGAGGAGTTACGTTGAAATAATGTGGCCTGTTCTTTGGTCAGTGTGGAAAAGTAGTAACTCATCATCTCGCTGTAAGTGGCCCAGCCTTCGGTATAGCCCCCGTAATTCAAGACACAGCGGATTGGATCGGGATGAAGGCTTGCGTAATAGACATTCTGGTATAAATGTCCGGGATAGCCTTCGTGGGCGAGGGTGGTGAAGAGTGAGAGGTTGTCGGTGATGTGACCGTTGTTGATGTAGATTACATTTTCGGAAGTATTGTCGATAGCCGGGATCATGTAGAAGGCCGGACTTAAGTATTCTTCCATGGATTTCTGGACATATTTGATCTGTGTATGGATCTGTGGATATGGTGGAAAATCTTTCGTAATCCTGCCGGATAATGTGGATAAAATCTTTTCCGGGTCAGATTCAGTGAGCAGTGTCCCCTGAGAACTGAAAATGTCAGAAGTTACGGATGAGGATTCGAAAGAGGAATTACCAGAACTGCCCGTGGTCGAATTCTGAGAGGCGTTACCGGTGCTGTTGGAAGTTGAATTTCGCTCTGAATTATCCGTCAGCACCCGCTGCATAACCGTAAGATCCGAAAGAATCTGTGCATTCGTAAGATTCTGAAGCTCTGCAATACTGCGTGAGGACCCAGTTTCACTTCTTACCAGATATTCATAGTAAGTCCGACCATTCGTAAGATAGCATAATCCGTTGTTATTTTTACCGGACCCACGAAGCTCAGACAGACCGGAAATGAGCTGCTCATAAGCGGGAAAAATGTATTTTTTTATGTAAACACTGTTCTGCCTGGTATAGGATTCCCGCTGCTTTTCGGTAAGGACATCACCTTTGACGGAAGCAAGTTCATCCAGCCGTTCGACAAAAGAAGAATAGAGGTAATTGCTCTCTTTCAAATTAATGAAATCCCGGCATTCTTTGATGATAGAGTCGGCAGTGTAGGATGCCATAAAAAGACCGGATTCAGATTTCGTATGTTCGAAATTCAGAATAGAGCGGAAGTATTCCGGCGTCCTGGTAAGGAGTTTAAGGTAATGATCGATATCGGAGATTTCATAAAAGCGGTATTCCGACAAGATGACCGGGAGTTGTGACTGGGTTCCGGTGAGGGGAGCAAGCGGCTCATCGTACAGAGTGTAAGGCGCCAGATTGTATGCAGAAGTCAGATAGTCATCTAATACGTCATAAGTGAGACGGTTGTCTTTGGAAAGAGCATTTCGGTTGTGGGACTGGAGTCTGGTCCGTTCTGCATCGACACTTGACCGGACCACTCCCGGATCGGTGGTGCACTGACCGTAGGAAATGGGTATATTATTGATGCCATAGTTTTCGGGATTTTTTAGAGTATAGTGGAGAGTGATCGTATTTCCGCTGATTTCCTGACGGAAAAGACCGGACGTATATTTGGAAAATGTCTGATCCGCATCCTGGTGTAAATGAAGGAACAGAGCGGAAAGAATCAGAAGTATAACGGCAGACGGGAAGAGCAGCAAGAGCGGCTTCTGACGGAATTTTTTCAGAAATTTTTGCATAAAAATCCCCATATAAATCATTTGTATCATTTATATGGGGATTTTCTGTAAATATGTATTCATTGTTTATGCCAGGAAGCAGATGTCATAAGCTTCCCATAACTTCTGTGGCTTATAATCCGGTTATCAGCTCGACGATAAAGACACCAAGGCAGGCGAACAAAGATACCTTCAGCAGGCTCTTGCCTCGGTAGGCCAGGAATACAGCGATGATAAATCCGGCAAGCGCAGACCAGATATTTGCCGTAGCACTGAGAATTGCCGGGAATGTCATAGCTGCGAGCGTCACATATGGAACATAGTATAAAAATGATTTGATATACGTGCTTTTGATCTCTTTTCGGATCAGTGTCAGCGGAAGCATACGGATCAGGTAAGTGACAGCCGCCATTACAAATATATAAATGTAGATATTATGATTCATGGTGCGCCTCCTTTGCAATGTCAACAGAATCCGTGCTGCCGGTCAGTTCCCCGGCTTCTTCCAGTTCATCGTACTCGTCTTCTTTGACCGGGAAGAAATAAGCTGCGATTCCGGCAATGATCAGAGTAATGATGATAATACGGAATCCGGATGAAATATTCTTAAGTCCCGGTGTTTTGTCAAATAATAAGCTGGCTGCCATGGAAATGACAACAACACCTGCGAGTACACGATTATTACGTGCCGGCGGGATAATGATCGCCAGAAACATGCCGTAAAGAGCGACGCTTAATGCGCTGACGGCACGGGCCGGCAATATGTTTCCAGAAAGGATTCCAAGAAATGTACCGAACACCCATCCGAATACAGAGATAAATATAACTCCGTAAGAATAAAACGGACTCAGTTTTCCGCCCTTACAAACCGTAACACCGAAGATCTCATCGGTCACACCGTAAGCAATAAGAAAACGGTGGATCAGTGGCGCTTCCGGATCAATCTTCTGTGAAAGCGCACAGGACATCAGGCAGTATCGTAAGTTGATGATAAGCTGCGTAACAGCCATCTCTATATAAGATGCAGTCGATGCGATCAGCGATAGTCCGGCAAACTGTCCGGCACTGGTCACATTTGTAAGAGAGATCAGAACCGCATCAAAGATCGAAATTCCGACTTTTTTCGCCATGATACCAAATGTAAAGGAAACCGCTATGTATCCAAGACAGATGGGTATTCCGTCTTTGAAACCAGCGGTGAAGTGTTGTCTTCTGGTCATAATAAAATCCCCAATCTTATGTATATTTTTTTATGATTACATACCGTGAATATTATAAGCTTTCTGAAAGTTTGCGTCAATGATGTGAAAGGTGGATATATGACTGCTGACATATAAACGGAGTGCAGCGGTCTGGGAAGCGTCAATTATATATGAATGATAGGAAAGCGGGCAGTAACAAAAACCTATTACTATGAAAATGAATAGTGACTTATAAATTTGCTAATATCTTCCAAATCAAAAGCGGATCCGTTAACATGAATACACCAGATAACATATGAAAAAGTTACAAACAGGAGGTATATACAATGTTAAATGAATCAGTCATTAAAGTCTTAAAAAATGGAATGTGGGATCTCGCAACATGTGCAGACGGAGAACCAAATGTAGTCCCGGTTGCATTCAAGGATGTGACAGAGGACGGAAAACTTGTTGTAGGAGATGTCTTCCTTGAGACAACATTAAAGAACATACAGGCGAATGGTGGAAAGATCGCAATCTCAGCATATGACGCTCAGAGTCTTGAAAGATATCAGATCAAAGGAACGGCAGAGTATGTGACAGAAGGAGCGGTCGTAGATACATTTAAGGCAATGGTTGAAAAGATGTTCAATGGTGCGGCGACCGCAAAAGGGGCACTTGTGATCACGATTTCGAAAGTAATCGTTACTACACCGGGAGCAGATAACAAGAAAGAAATCTAAAGGTCAATGTTCACGGACAGATAGCTAACATACTAATAAATTTAATAGTAACTTCAAAAATACACACCTTCAGGCTATAATTTATGAAAGATAGTTTGAAGGTGATTTTTACATACAAAAAGGAGAGATTATGCTTAAGTATACAGAAGAAAAAAAGTTTACACAGAAACAAGTTCAGGAGTTGTTTTTGTCTGTTAACTGGATTTCCGGAAAGTATCCGGAACGGTTGTATAAGGCACTTATGAATTCCTCGACGGTGCTTACTGTGTGGGATGATGAGAAACTTGTCGGACTTACGCGGGTATTGGATGATTCGGAGATGCTGGCGCAGATTCATTATGTACTGGTTCATCCAGATTATCAGGGGCATGGAATTGCAGGAAAAATGATGGAATATGTGAAGGAGAAGTATAAAGATTTCTTTT
The DNA here is from genome assembly GCA_050873945.1 of Dorea sp. Taxonomy (GTDB): domain Bacteria; phylum Bacillota; class Clostridia; order Lachnospirales; family Lachnospiraceae; genus Dorea_A. The sequence continues at coordinate 2,336 of JBNMJT010000035.1, read as the reverse complement.
ATATTGATGTCATGCCGGAGGATAAGAAGAATGTGCCGTTTTATGTGAAGCAGGGATTTAAAGTTATGGAAGATGGTGCGGCGCTTCAGATCTGCAATTGTGGAGAACGCGAAATATAGATTATTAACAGGAATATATTACCAGCACTTATGGGAATGCTTTATTTAAGAAAGATAGAATCGTCGCAAATCGTTTGCAACAAAAGATGGAATCGTTGCAAATAATCTGCAACGAAAATGAAAATCGTTGCAAATCATTTGCGACGATTCTATAATATAAAATAAAGAAACTATTTAAAGGTATGAAACATGAGGTATACGAAAGGCAGGAGAGATATAAGTGCTGAGGGAAACGAAAACTTTAGAATATAAAGAAAATATGCAATCCGGAACATTCATGAAAACGGTAAGTGCCTATGCCAATTACGGAGATGGACAGATTATATTTGGCGTCAGGGATAATGGAGAAGTTGTGGGAATAGATGATCCGGTTACAGCATGTCTGAACTTAGAAAATAAGATAAATGACAGTATGAATCCAGTGCCGGAATATTCGATAGAAATAAAAGAATCTCTTGTGAAACTTTATGTATATGAAGGAAAATATAAGCCATATTTGTACAAAGGGAAGGCATACAAGCGTAATGATTCAGCAACAATTGAAGTTGGAAGACTGGAGTATAACCGGCTGGTTTTAGAGGGGAGAGATCAATCATTTGAGGAACTGACTTCGGAAGAGCAGGATTTGTCATTTCATGATCTTGAACAAAGACTAATACGGATTATGGGGATTCGGGAACTGAATAAGGATATATTAAAAACGTTGGAATTATTTACAGATGCATATGGATTTAATAATGCAGCTGCACTGTTGGCGGATCAAAATGTATTTCCGGGAATAGATATCATACGATTCGGGAAAGACATTGATGAAATTATGGAACGGAAGACATTTGAAAACCGTTCTATATTAGAAGAGCTGGATTGTTGTATGGAAATGTTCCAGACATATTATCAATATGAAAAAATAGAAGAAACGGAAAGAAAAATAGTAGAAAAAATTCCAGAAAAAGCATTTCGTGAGGCAATCGCAAATGCTTTAGTACATCGTGTCTGGGATATCAGGGCGGCAATTAAGGTAAGCATGTATGAAGACAGAATAGAGATCAGTTCACCGGGCGGTCTGCCGGCCGGAATCGGTAAAGAAGAGTATTTACATGGACAGATATCTATTCTAAGAAATCCTATTATTGGAAATGTATTCTTCAGATTGAAGATTATAGAAAAATTTGGCACGGGCATTATGAGGATTAATTACGCATATGAAGATGCATTGTGCAAGCCGGACTATCAGGTGTTCGAAAACTCCATTAAAGTAGTGTTGCCGGTTATAGAAAAGAAACCAAATCTGACAATAGAGGAAAAAAGTATCCTGGATGTGCTCAAAAGAGAAGATGTTTTAACGAGAAAGCAGATCGAAAAGCAGATATCTTTAGGAAAAGATAAGTCGATCAGAGTATTGAATTCGTTGATAGAGAAGAAAATGGTTGAAAAGCTTGGGGCCGGCAGAGGTGTGAAATACAGATGCCGTTAGGTCGTAGTTTAATGACAGCAATTGTGTTAGACCTTGACATCCCGCCCGCATATATGCTACGATTTACATTACGAGTGGATATATGAAAAACGCAGTGATGAAGAGAGTATGTAACAGGAAATCTTACAGAGAATCCCGTGGACTGCCGGTGAAAATACCGCAGTATGCTGCTGAGAGGGACAGGTGGAACGTTGCAGAAGATGGCTTACTGAGCGGTGTGGATGAGCATTGATAAAGAGATAAAGATGTAAGTTCACGAAGGGCTCCGCCCTTTACAGCGGAGAGGTGTGGTATAGATAAAGCACACATTTGCAGATACATGGAGTTTGTAATGTATTGATAAAAATGTATAGAAATACTTCACCTGTAGAGGTCATTTGCCGTGAGGCAGATGGTGAATGGAAGTGGTAACACGGATTTTCGTCTTCCCTGGGATTTATGAATTGTAACAGAAGTTACGATGAGTGAATACAGGGGAGATTTTTTGTATTTGGATACATTGAATACAAAAGAAATTGTTCGTTGCCCAAGCCTGCAAGTGACAGGTTTTACAAATATAATTCTGCGAAATAATATATCCGGTAAACATAAAAGGAGAGAGAAAAAGACATGTGTGAAAAATGTAATAAAGGAAAATATTATATTACAACAGCAATCGCTTATGCATCAGGCAAACCGCACATCGGTAACACATACGAGATCGTGCTGGCAGATGCCATCGCAAGATATAAAAGAAGTCAGGG
>JBNMJT010000034.1:0-19608 GCA_050873945.1 Dorea sp. | reverse complement strand
TTAGTATTACCCGCCGACGGAACCTGAACAGGAAAGGATTCCTAACTTTTATTCCGGTCCGGGTAGCCGTCGCTTCATGGATTAAATAGAAATTAAATAACAATTATTTTGATAATATATGCTTAACCAGCACATACATCACAATCGCAAACGCAAATAAATACCCGATCACACCGATTGCCGGTATTCCCCAGATCTTCGGTTTCATATCCGTGGTACAGATAATACTCGAACTGATCAGCAGCGCCATTACCCATAATCCCATTACTACATTCCGCACCAGACGTCTTAACAGGTGCGCCAGATCATTGGATACATGCAGATCCAGGTTGACTCTTGTCTGACCTTTCATCAGGCCATGCAGTGCATCTGCCGCAAGCCCCGGTACTTCTACTGCTTTATGCATCGAGCGGTAAAGATTCTTTCCTGCATGTTTTAATTCTTTTTTCCAGTCCAGATCTTTCCACATCATTTCTGTGATATGTCTGGATGCGATCTCGATCATATTGATCTGCGGGGCAATGTCTGCAAGCACGCCTTCCATATTGGTCAGTCCTCTTGCCAGCATCGTCAGGCCATGCGGCATACGGATCTTATTTTCTTTCATCACTTCCATAAGATCCATCATCACTTCTGCGACATCGATTTCTCCCATATCTAAGGATCCATACTTCGACATCAGTTCACTGATGTCTTCGTACAGTACACTCTGGTCTGGTTTCTCCTTGAATTCTCCCAGTGCCATGACTGCTTCCTGGATCATGCCGATATCATTCTCTGCGATACCGCGGATTGCTTTCCCGATCAGTTCTTTATCCCGTTCGGTCAGTCTTCCCATCATCCCCATATCGATCCATACGATCTTGCCATCCTGAACCTTTACATTTCCCGGATGAGGATCTGCATGGAAGAAACCATCTTCCATCACCTGTTTGATATAATTATCGATCAGCTTGATCCCGATCTCTTCCAGATCGTATCCGCCTGCCAGAAGCTTCTCTTTATCATCGATCGCAGGTCCTTCGATATATTCCATGACCAGCACATGCATGGTTGTATATTCCTGATATAGTTTCGGCGTTCTTACGTATACAACATCTGCATTCCGTCTGGCGAATTCTTCCATATTCGATGCTTCGGTGAGAAAATTCATCTCTTCCCGTGTCACATTCCAAAGTTCATCCAGTACCTGGTCGAAGTCAGCCATTCCCTTCAGACTGATCGGCGGCATCAGCTTCACTGCCTTCCGACGGAGTCCGATATCTCTTGCCATAATTTCATAAATGCCTTTTCGCTGACCCTTGATAACAACCTGTTCACCGCTGTGCAGTTCTGCTCTGTGGACCTGTGCAATGGATGCCGATCCCAGTGGTGTGTCGGAAATAGATGTAAATATTTCATTCCACGGACATCCATATGCCTGTTCGATCACTTCTTTTACTTCCGAAAATTCCATCGGAGTTACTTCTGAACGCAGACGCATCAGCTCGTCACAGTATCTTTTTGGTAAGATGTCCGAATGCAGTGACATGATCTGGCCGATCTTAATATAAGTAGGCCCCAGATCCTCCAGTATCATCCGAAGTTTCTGAGGCGTAACCCCTCGGGTAATTCCATATTTATGAAGTACGGATGTAATCTCCTTTAACCGGGTACGGTATTCTTTGGATTCTTCCTTACTCATGAACCTGTTCCTCTTTAAATTTCTTCGTTCTCAGCTGTCTCTTCTTCTACCGTCACATCTTCAGCTGTATCTTCTACTGTCTCCGCAGCTTCGAATTCTTCCTGTTTCTTCTCCATCTCATCAATTCTCTGCTTCAACAATGCCATCTGTTCCGGAGTCATCTTATCCAGAAGCTCGTCCAGTTCTTCCGGCGAAGAAGTCTTTACTTTTACATTCACTTTTTCTTTTACGGTAGACTTGATGTTATGCTTGAGTTCTTCATTCAGAGCTTTTCCCTGTTCAACAGTCAGTTCACCCTTTTTTACCATTTCATCCAGAAGTTCTTTTGACTTCTCTCCTGTGACTGCAACTGCTCCGATTCCTGCAAGTAATACTTTCTTTAATCCGCTTCCTAATTTTTCCATACGTCATTCTCCTTTCGATGTCTATACAGACAGGCTTTCCAAAAGCTTTGGAATAAATATGATCATTCCTGCAATCGCTGCCATGATTGCTGCGATCAGCACTGCTCCCGCTGCCGCATCTTTGGCAAGCTTTGCAAGCGGCCTTCTCTCCTCTATGACCAGATCAACCACTGCTTCTACCGCCGTATTCACCATTTCCAGTGCCATGACCAGACCAAATAATGTCAGGCAGATACACCATTCAATTGGTGTAATGTGAAATACAACCCCTGCGATCACCACGCACACAACTGCCATACAATGAATCTTCATATTCCGTTCTTTTGTTACCACTGCAAATATCCCGGCAAATGCATAGCCGAAGCTTTTATACAATGGATCTTTCTTTTGTTTCTTCATCTTTGCACCTGTCCTTTGTTTTCTTACATTTTAACATATTTTGTGTGAATTTACACAAACATTATGTATTTTTTGTTTTATTTTCTATATTTTTAAAATTAAACTTCTATTTTTTTCATTCCATAAGATGATCATCTGCAATGATAATTTTCACATTGTCTCCAATCTCATTCTTCTTATTCATTTCAACCGGAGCATTTATTGTCTTGTATTCTTCTTGTTCATTCAGATATGCTATTTCATTTGTGTTTATTATTTTTCCTTCACCATAATAAACATTTTCGAATTTCTCTTCTTTTGCCATTCTTGTTTTATGTCTATTCCGAATCAACAGGGCAAGAAGACCAATGAAATAACACGGTATGTAAAACAGTATTCCTGCTATAAATTTTTCTTTCGGTACAGTTATAAGTATTAACAAGATCACTGCATATACAATACCTGTATATACCAGCAGATACGTCCTGTTACTTTTCCTGGTCTTTTTCAAATACTCTTTTTTGTATTTTTCGGCATCCATTCTTTTTAACGGCTTCAGTTCTTTGTTTTTCACATATCTGATAGTATTCGTTTCTTTTGTCTTCAACATTTCCGCTTTTTCCGGCATAATATAAAACATATTTTCCAGATTATATATGACAAAAAGCAAAACCACGCTTATATTAAATATGGTATTTCCTTTGCCAGAAATGCACAAATACAACAACACTGCACTATATATCCCTAATTCTATACTTAGTCTTTTTTTCTTATCTGTATTCTTTTTCTTATCTTCGATTCCTTTTACCTTCCATGTCTGTATCAAATAATTAGAGATAAGATAGATGCACAGCAGTATCTTATTTGTAATATTATGTTTGTAATATTTTAAATAAAAATCTGCAGTTAAACTTTTAGGCAAATCACTAATATATACTGCACAAAATAAAATAATTACAATATATACAAATACATACACAGCTCTTACAATTGGTTTATAGATTAATGTTTTCATCAACTTTTCAGGATAGAGAAAAGTTTTTCTCAGTTCTCTATAAATTTCTTTTAATACTATACTCATCACTGTTATCATTACAAAATAGAAAACCATCTCCTTTTGCATTTTCTTCATCCTTTCTGTTAATACACCTCTGTATTTTTTTCGATGTCATCTTTCCATTATTTTATTACACCACAAAACATTTCTCAACCAAACAGCCAGCAATACCTGTGAATCCCTGTGAATTTGACACTCTCTTTTATTGCAATATCGGCCATTTTATGCTATCCTGTCTTCACGCAGTAATCATTCTAAAAACTGCAAAAGAATCTATTAACATATCGGCAATTAATCTTACAGGCTTAGATAATCGAGCAGATAATCCGATGACACAACAAAAGCTGAATATCGTTTGAAGGATTTTATCAAAATACACCTGGAAATTCCTACAATAATTTGGGCTTTTCTGATAAAAGAACCTGTGCTAAAATATATACAGATAGAGAATTCTTTACTTCTTGCGATAGTTCATCTTGCAATCGAAAGGAGAATTCTCATGAAAAAGGCAAAAGTGAAACAGCGTAATAACATCAAAATCGAACCATTTATTATCTGAGCAAAATGTATTCAGAGCAACTCAAAGAAGGCGATGATTATGATAATATTCAAAAATGTATTCAGGTAAGTATTCTCAATCATGTACTCATTCCCGAGGATGATAAATACTATCGGCGAATTGCATTTTGTGATACACAAACCGGAAAAGAATACTCCGATATGATGGAAATACATATCCTTGAATTACCTAAACTACCACCAGAACAACAAAGTGAAACTGACTTGATACAATGGATGCGTTTTCTGGGTGGAAAAAACAGGAAGGATCTGAAACGAATGGCTGAAAAAAATTCAAACATACAGGAAGCATACAACGAATTGGACAGATTAAGTGCAGATGAAAAAAAGCGATTGGAATATGAAGCACGACAAAAGGCAATCCGAGACAAAAATATTCTGCTCAAGACTGGTGAGAATCGCGGAATAAAAAAGGGCGAACGCATTGGGCTCGAAAAAGGTGAACGCATCGGACTCGAAAAAGGAGCTCAAGCAACACTCGAAAAACTTATTCTCTCAATGCTCAAAGAACAACTATCATTAGATAAAATTTCTTCAATAACAGGCGAGTCATCAGAGGCAATCCAGACACTTGGAAAGAAGCACGGACTTTTATAAACTTCTGCAGCTCACCTGAATTTTCTGCTCCAATAAGCACTTCAAAAATAATAACAGGGATTCTGCTCTTTCTACCAGAATCCCTGTATTTTTATCACCATATCCCCTATATTCTACAGAACCTATACTCTATTATGCATTTTCCGCATCCATTCCTCTGAGGATTCTCTGATTCTTCTCTTCCACATCCAGCTTTTCCGTAAATGCTTTTGTTTCTTTTACAATAACTTTGCTGAGTGCAAGTAAAGCGATCAGGTTCGGGATTGCCATCAATGCATTGAAGATATCTGCGATATTCCACACTGCCGCAACCGTCATATATGGTCCGATGAATACGCATATAATATAAAGCCATCTATATGCTTTTACCGCTTTCATATTCTTATTAAACAGATATTCCAGGCAGCGTTCTCCATAATAATCCCATCCAAGGATCGTTGTAAATGCAAAGAATACCAGGCAGAGCATCAATGCAAACGATGCTACAACCGGTGGGAACGGAAGTCCCTTCTGGAATGCAGCTGTTGTAATTGCCACACCTTCCAGCCCTGTATTCCATGTTCCTGTGATGACAATTGAAAGTCCTGTCATCGTACAGATCACGATCGTATCAATAAAAGTTCCTGTCATTGACACCAGTCCCTGTCTTGCAGGTTCTTTGGTCTGTGCTGCAGCCGCTGCGATCGGTGCGCTTCCAAGTCCGGATTCATTCGAAAAGATTCCTCTTGCAATACCTTTCTGCATTGCCACGATCATACTTCCCATTGCGCCGCCTGCCAGTGCACTTCCGGTAAATGCTGATTTCACAATTGTTACGACCGCTGCCGGAATTGCCGTAATATTCGTCACCATGATAATGACCGCCAGCACTACATACAGAACCGCCATGAACGGAACCACAACCTCAGATACTTTCGCAATCCTCTTGATTCCTCCTAACACAACCATTCCGACACATACAGTCAGTACCAGGCAGGAGATTACCGTTGCCCATGAATAATCATTTCCAAATAATGCTACCGTATGTACCATATCCGGGTCAAAGAAGTTACGGACTGCAGATGAGATACCATTTACCTGTGTAAATGTACCAATTCCGAATAATCCGACTCCCGCTCCGAAGAATGCAAAGATCTTCGCCAGCCATCTGAACTTTACGCCCATTCCATTCTCAATGTAATAGAACGGTCCGCCAAGCACATGCCCGTCTTCATCGATCGTACGGTATTTTACTGCCAGAAGACCTTCCGAATACTTTGTCGCCATTCCTAAGAATGCCGTCAGGATCATCCAGAATAACGCTCCCGGTCCGCCTGCCGAGATCGCAGTTGCCACACCAACGATGTTACCGGTACCGATCGTTGCCGATAATGCGGTACAAAGAGCTCCAAAACTGGTTACTTCTCCATGTCCGTCTTCTTCATTTTTCACCATGAATTTTAACGCTTTTCCAAGATACCTTACCTGAAGAAGGCCCAAGCGCACAGTCAGAAAAATTCCTGTGACCAGAATTAAGATGATCAGCGGAAGTCCCCATACGACTCCGTCAAACCATGTGATAAAAGTGTCAATACGTCCAAAAATTCCCATAATTCATTCCTCCATCCTTTTGCCTGAGAGATTTGCAGATACACATCTGTCTTCTGCTTACACCTTCGGCGCTTTTCATTCCATACTTCCTATGAAAAAGAAACTGCCACCGGCACTTCTCCTCCATACTCTGGTACGAAAAGACTCTCCTGAGTTTTTTATGATAACGTAACCGTGTTACAGCAAATTTTCAAAATAATAATCCGTATTTTCAGAACAAATCCTCTCTCGAATCACTTTAGCACGTCTTTGCTTTAGCACGATGTAGTAAAGATTATCATAAATTCTTGTGGATGACAAGAGTTTTGGTAATTAAAAATGCAGACAGAATTTATAAGTTATAATTATAATTCCTGTCTGCCTCTGTATTTTTCAAGTCAAATCAGAATCCGAAATCCGCATAATCTTCCGGCAAGAAACGGTGATAGATCATATGACATCCTTCATCCTTAAAGCAGTAATAATACTCGTCCTCATTCCCTTCCGGAAATCTTACCCAGAAGTCAAATTCTCCATTATCCATATCCCCGGTTCTGATGCCTTCTGATTCTTTCCTGAATATATCGAGGATATCTTCTTTTTTGATCCCATGATTCATCAACAGTTCCACAAGTTTTTTAATGAATTCATTTTCTGCTGTATTTTCACGGACATAGACACTTCCCTGTTCCGGAATATGCAGGCAGAATCTGTCTTTTTTGTGTGTCACACGGATATCTCCCAGTTTTTCCTTTACTTCTTCCGGAAACTGTTCCAGACGAGTCTGCATCTCATCCACGTCATCTTCAGCCGCAAAGAAATGATTAAGGGAAATCAGCGGGTAATACAGACGGATCTCTTCTTTCCGGAATCCCAGTTTCGCCTGTTCTTCTTTTATAATATCGATCAAATTCTTTTCCAAACGTTCAAATCCCATTTCTGTTCTGTATGCTCCTTTTGTTTTCTCATATTTCACATTTTACGCAAGCACTGTCCTCAATTGACAAGCCCGTTTCCAATACATTATACTACATTTATAACATTTACTGTATTTTAACATCACATTTTTAAGGAGGAAATTTATCATGATCATCAAACACGGACTTGTGATGGATCCGGCATCCGGTCTGTCCGAGCATATGGATATACTGATAAAAGACGGAAAAATTGTAAGGATCGCACCTGAAATCGCAGACGATTCCGAGGACATTCTGGAAGCAGACGGACTCATTGTCGGTCCCGGTCTCATCGACACACATGTACACTTCCGTGATCCGGGATTTACCTATAAAGAAGATATCCATACCGGAGCAAAGGCATCTGCCAGAGGCGGATTTACCACTGTAATCTGTATGGCAAATACTTCCCCGACTGTTGATAACGCAGACACATTAAAAGACAATCTGGAACGCGCTTCCAAAGAAGATATCCGTATCTTCCAGGCTGCTGCAATCTCCCATTCATTAAAGGGACAGGAGGAAGTAGACATGAACGCATTAAAAGACGCCGGCGCATGCGGCTTTACCGACGACGGAATCCCGCTTCTGAACGCCGAATTCTGTTACAAAGCAATGAAAGCGGCGGAAGCTTTAAATGTACCGATCAGCCTTCACGAAGAAGATCCGGCATTTATCCGCAACAATGGAATCAACCATGGCAAAGTATCCGATGCACTTGGTATCTATGGTTCTCCATCCATTGCAGAGGAATCACTGGTTGCAAGAGACTGTCTTCTGGCACTCCGTTCCGGCGCTGATGTTGTGATCCAGCATATCAGCTCCGGTGTATCTGTGGAGCTTGTCCGTACATATAAGAAACTGGGGGCTCATCTTCACGCAGAAGCTACTCCGCATCACTTCTCCTTAACGGAAGATGCCGTTCTGGAACACGGAACACTTGCGAAGATGAATCCACCTCTCCGTACGGAAAAAGACCGTCAGCAGATCATCGCCGGTCTCGCCGATGGAACCATCGACCTGATTGCCACCGATCACGCACCGCACAGTGCCGAAGAAAAAGCAAAACCTATAACCGAAGCTCCAAGTGGTATCATCGGTCTGGAGACCTCTCTTGCACTCGGTATCACAAACCTTGTAAAGCCAGGACATCTGACCATGTTACAGCTTCTGGAAAAGATGACCGTGAACCCGGCACAACTTTACCATCTACCTTACGGAACCATCCAGGAAGGTGCAGCCGCAGACTTCGTTTTGTTCGATCCAGATGAAACCTGGATTCCTGAAGAGTATGCTTCCAAATCTTCCAATTCACCATTTACAGGGAAGGAACTTACCGGAAAGGTAAAATACACCATTTGTGGCGGAAAAATTGTGTATTCTGATATTAAGTAATTTGAAATTTAATGCATCAGGCTCTCCCGGCATTCCATTTATTAACTTCCGCAGCCAGTCACGACTTGAAGAACACAGTATAGAACACTTCTAGTGAATGTGGAATGAGACCTAGAAATACTTAGGGCATCGAAATTTACGTTAAACTCAATTTGCGAGTTGTCTGAACCCCGAACGGGGTGAGTTCTCGCAAATCGAGTTTGCTTTTAGTAAATTTCGATGCCCTTAGTATTTCTGTCTCATGGAACCTGAACAAGAAGTGTTCTATACTGTGTTCTTCAAGGACCGAGAGGCCACTTCCGTTAATAAATCAAATACCACATTACTTTATCTCTTTCGTCTCAATAATAAACTTCACTTCGCCTTTCTGCCCATCTTTAATTCCTCCGAAGCTCTGGTATGCTTCATCCGCTTTTTTCACTGCTTTTACGTTATGAAGCACATTTTCCAGATCCTCTCCCGCGAGATCGCCGAGTTTCTGGATTCCTTCTTTGTCAAATTCTTCCATTGCCTCTGCCAGTGTATTGCCTCCGGAGGCAAGCGCCGTCATTCCGGTATTCAGCTGGCTTCCCGCTGTTGAAAGCTTTTCTGTCCCAGCGGTAAGTGTATTGGCTCCGGCATATATCTGACTGACACCAGATGTGTAAGCATCCATTCCGGCTGCCAGGCTGTCACTTCCGGCAGATAATTTAACAACTGCTGTATTAAGCTGCGCCAGTGCCCCTTTCAGATAAGCCACGTTGCCGGATAAAGAAGACAACTGACCGGTATATTCCTTCAATGCCGTAACTCCGTTATTCAACTGATTCAGCGAAGTCATAAGTCCTTCTGCATCTGTTGCAGTCAGAACTCCCTGAATATCTGTAAGCTGTTTCTGAATATTTTGTACATCTCCGGTGATATCCAGTTTTCCCATATCCGGATGATAGCTGTTCAGAATCTGCTGCTTCTGATCTTCCGTGATCTTTCCAACTGCCGTCAGATCGTTCAATGTTGTTTCCAGCTGCGATTTTGCAAGTTCTGCTGCATCCTTCCTGATCTGCTCATTTACAGATGTAATGTCTATTGCTTCTACACTTTCTTTTGCAGACTGTACACTGTTCCTTAATGCCGTCAGTTTCTTTAATGTATCTTCTGCATTCTGTCCGATATTTCCTGCTGCTTCGGATACCTGTGCTGTTCCCTCCGGAATCTCTACTTTTCCAAGTACACCAGACAATGTTCCAAGACCATTTTTTATCTGTGCCGCACCTTCTTTTAATCTGGAGCCATTGCTATCCAGTGTTCCAAGAGCCGTACTGAGTGCCTTTGCTCCGCTGTTCAGTGCATTTACTCCACTCGTATACTCTCCCATATAGCTCTGCATCTGGGAAAGTCCGCTTGCCAGTTCATCCGTTCCATCCACCAGCTTAGACGATGCATCCGTCAGCTTACCCATACTGTCTGTCAGATCTTCTGCATCATTCAGATCTTCTGTATCCATCTCACTGAACAGTCCTGAAGAGAGGATCGTTGCTGTAAAGTCCAGAGAAAAGTCTTTGGCATCTGCCGTCACTTCTACATAATCCGGAAGATCAATATCTTCTGTCGGTTCATAATCCTTCAGTCCAAGACTGTCCGCAAGACCCGGAAACGCAAGTCCAAGGACAATACTCTGTCCATCCTGATCCATCACCTTTCCATTGGATACTTCTACATTAGAGAAATGATCTTCCGGAAGCATCAAGGCCGAAAGTGCTGTAAATGGTACCGTTACAGATTCTTCTGTTCCTTCTGTCTCCACGTTTTCTTTCGCCTGATTCTCATATTCGAACCGGATTTTCACTTTACCGGAAACACCGGCCATATCTTTGGCTTTCCTCTCTTTCCCATTCAGGAAATATCTGACTTTTACAGACACCGGCAGTTTTTCGGATGATTCCCCTTCATAATTGATATCTTCTCCTTTATTCTGCCATACAAGATTACCATCTCCCTTTTCTGTATAAGTTTCTTCCCCGTCTGTATTTCTTATATTGGTAAGCTTGGAATAATCTTCGATATCTGCATTATCTCCGGGATTCTTTAAAGTTTCTTTTACCTTAATTTTCTTTACTGTTCCATTTGCTTTTGCTGTTACATAGACACTTTCTGTCTTACTTACTTTATTCTGATCCTGACTGGTATCTGCATATACAGTAGTTCCGGCATATCCGGCACTCGATACCATCATTCCAGCCAGCATCAGGGCAACTACTTTTCGTTTCATCTTCTCACTCCTCCTCTTTTTCCATATTCACTTACTTCTGTCATTCAGTGCTGTTATTCATTCACTTCTTCCAATTCTCACTTCTGTCGTCCGTTTCTATCCGTTCTTTCTGTTATTCTACATTCTTCAACGCTTCATCCATCGGAACCTTCTTAATCTTCCGGTATTCCAGAAGTGCTACCACACCATAGGTAATGAATCCGATAAAGAACATTTCCACATATATCTTTGGATCGATCCACAGTGTGATCCATCCTGTCATACTTGACATCATCATCACACGGAAGACCACATCCATGACTACCTTTTCAATTGGAAGACTTAAGAGCAGCTCTATTACAACTACAACCATGGTCGACATAATATACAGTCTGCTGATCTCTCCATTCGTATATCCTAGTATCTTCGTCATGGAGATAGACTGTGCATTCTTCTCGATAATGATCTTTGATAACAGATAGATGACGATCATATAGATCATAATCGCAAATCCATTGACCAGTCCCATCATATTTCCCATAGACACATCAAGTTGTCTTGAAACCTTCGTCAATGCCTCCAGATCAATCACAGACCCAATATATTTCTCATCAATGTCTTTGATCTTGGTATTTGCGAAATATCCTGCATAATAATCACTTCCAAGATCAAATGTCTTATTCAGCTTGTCACGGCTCATAAACACACAGACCGCTCCACTGTAATCATAGATTCCATCCACTTTAAACGTATAACGTTTCCGCTCATATTTTTCTTTTAACGTGATCTTATCTCCAGGTTCTACCTGATACTTATCCGCATACGCTGCCGATACATATACGCCTTCTCCCAGATCAGCCTTGATATACCTGCTGTCCGGTTCTACTCCGTACAGTACCACCTCTTCACTCCTGGCCTCTCCAGGAATGGTATTCAATGCGTATGCGCTGAACTTTTCTGCCGTTTTATTCTCTGTCTTTGTACCGTTGGAATACTGCATCAGCGACAGTAAACTTTCCAGTTTACTTCCACTTACTGCATCTGTCGGAATCTCCAGCATATACTGGTATTTCGCCAGCATATTTCCCTGAATTTCTCCCTGATAATGATTCAATACTGATGGCAGCAACAATCCGAAGAACAATAACAGATTGGCAAACAGGATTCCTACAAACAGTACAATATAATTACTGATATTCTGAAAAACGACTCTCAGACGGAATCTGCGGAAGATCCCAAGCTTTGTGCTCAAATATACCGCTCTCTTCTGTTTTCTTGAAGAAAGGTCTCTTCTTATGAACTTAAGCGGCGACAGTCTTAATTTGTAATGTAAGATGCCATAATTGATGACCAGCATAATGATGACCGGCACAACCGTCGTCATCCAGAACGCTTCTGCATTCCAGACCGTCACATATGTCGGAAGACTGTAACTTCCATAATACATACCGGCGCATACCTGCTTTAATACCGTATATCCCAGAATATTTCCAACCAGCGCACCGATCAGCGTGATCACAACCGGAAGCGACATATAATGTACGATCAGTTCACGTCTTGTATATCCGGACGCACGAAGTGTACCGATGACTCCGGCTTCTTTTCTGATCGTATTACTGATCGTAATTCCAAAGACAAATGCAAGAATTGCCATTACGATATAAAGCAGCACAACGATCATCGCACGGTCACTTCCCATATCATCCCCGGTAAAATGAATCGACTGATTCTGAAATTGCGGCACAAAGCTTTCCAGTGTCACGACATCAGCCATATCTTCCATCAGATCTTCCGCCATCTTCTTTTCTTTTTTCTCTGTTGCCGGCTTTTTGTCATAAATCCAGGCATAATTATACTGTAATTTCACCTGATTTAATGCTTCAAAATCTTTGTCTGTAACGATTGCCACTCCAAACTTTACAGAATCAAACATCGTATCATTATTATTCTGAAATAATGCACTGTAATCCGAAAGAGCCACAAGTCCCGTGATCTTAAATGTTTTCTTTCCACTTTTGACGGTATCCCCGATTTCCAGACTGTTATTGTCTGCATACATACGGTCCACGGCAATCTCGCCGGACTTCTGCGGCATCTTTCCTTTCATCAGGCATACTTTATCTACTTCTTTCCGGTCCTTGAAAAATCGTACCGTGCTTCCGTTCGTGAGCTTTTGTTCTATGTAGAAGTTCTCGTATACCGTTACATCCGATTTTTCGATGTCTTCTTTCTGTACCGGAGTCAGCTTCTTTTTCGTCTGGAAATATCCGTCTTCGATGTTGTATTTCTGAAAGCTTTCATCGTATGCCCTGAGCATACTTCCATCCGCCACCAGGAATCCAGATACGAAGCCAATCGTTATTGCCATCATGATGAAGACAACTAAATACTTTCCAAATTCACTCTTTAATTCTCTTGGCAATCTTTTTCTTAAAGGACTTTTCATTGTTTATGTCCTCCTTACCATTCCAGATCGATTGCCGGAATCTTTACTTCATTTCTGTAATTCTTCCGGATCATACCATCTCTGAGCTTCACTACCCGGTCTGCCATATCTTTGATCGCATCATTATGTGTGACCATGATGATCGTATTGCCATATCGTTGATTTACTGTCTCAATCAGTTTCAGAATGTCCTTTGATGTATGATAATCCAGCGCACCGGTCGGCTCGTCACATAACAGGATGTCGGGATTCTTGACAATTGCACGTCCAATCGCAGTTCTCTGCTGCTGTCCTCCGGACAACTGGTTCGGCAGTTTCCTCTGATGTTCGAAAAGTCCCAGTGTATGTAACAGTTCATCTACATCCAACGGCTGGTCGCTTAAGTATGCGCCCACCTCTATATTCTCCCGTACTGTCAGATTCGGTATCAGGTTATACATCTGGAAAATATATCCCAGATGTTTTCTTCTATACATAGAAAGCTTTTTCTCTGTCATATCCTCCAGACGTTCGCCTTCGATTGTGATACTGCCCTCATCAGCACCATCAATTCCTCCGATGATATTCAGAAGTGTTGATTTACCGGAACCGGATGGTCCCAGCAAGACACAGAACTCTCCTTTTTCTATATCCAGATCCAGACCTTTCAACACGTTTACACGGCTGTCGCCCGTTCCAAATGATTTTTTGATTTCTCTTATTTCCAGAAACATAATTCTCCTCCCTTCAGTTACACTTATATAACTAATGTTAGTTTAAACTCATTTATTTGTCAACGAAATCCATATCGAAACTCTTTTATCAGCACTTTTCAGCAGATTTTTTTTAATTTATCTTTAAATTTTTACATACTTTGATCTTCTCAGCGTTCTATCAGTCTCATTTCATATATATCCGGTCAAAAAAAGGATGGCACTCTGTTTATGCCATCCCTTTCATTCTTATTCAGTCTGAAACCAGTCTTGATTCTTTTATTCCATTTTCTTATATCGTAACAATTGCCTTAAACTGGTCGCAGTCAATCTTAATGTCAAACTCTCCTCCCAGTGCTTTCGCATAGGTACTTACGATTGCAAGTCCAAGTCCGTTTCCTTCACTGGTTCTTGCCTTGTCGCCTCTTGAAAATCGCTCTATGATATCTTCTTTTTCAAAATCCATCTCATACCCGGAAGTATTCGTAATCTCCAGTACCGTTTTCTGTTCTGTTCCGACTTCCTTTTTGTATGTCTTGACAAAGACTCTGGTTCCTTTCGCGGAATATTTCAAGGCATTTTCCACCAGGTTCTGGCAGATCCGGTAGAAATACGAATTATCGGAATAAACTTCTGTATTCTCTTCTGTAAACTGTGTCACGAATTTCAGTCCGCTTTCTTTCATCCGGTCATCCATATCCGCAAATATCTGCTCCATCAGACGGTTAACCTCAAATGTCTCCTTGTGAAGTTCCACATTCCCGCTGCTTGCTTTCGCAAGCGAGAACAAACTGTTGATCATCTCTCCCAGCTTTCCTGCCCTTGCTGATATCACATCCACATAGTCTTTTACGACATCGCTTAATTCTTCTTTTTTGATCAGCTCCAGATATCCGACGATCGAAGTTAACGGTGTCTTCAGATCATGTGATACATTTGTGATCAGATCCACCCGCAGCTGGTCACTTCTTGATACTTTCTCCAGGCTCTTCCGTTCAATCTCCAAAGCCTGTTCCAGACGCTTCTGAAAGAAGCTTTCGGTACGCTCCATGATCTGGTCCAGCTCATTTCTCCAGTATCTCTGAACCACTTCCCGGCAACAGATATATTCTATAAATACTGTGACTACCATCATATATCCCGCTGCATAATTCCATCCCCATCCGCTGCTATCACTGATGAAGAAAAGATATACAGCAGCTGCTGCCAGTTCTACCAGCAATACACTGCGGAATCTTTTGGCTGACTGCTTTTCCTGCGTCTTCCAGGTCTGGTAATAGATACTGTCTTCCGTATCCTGCAGATAGGTCTCTGTGCTTCCCTTCTGCTCCCAGTTCCGGTAACGAAGTTTCATATATCTGCGTACGAGCAGGCAGATTCCCGGCTGCAACAGAATATTCCCGATTGCTCCGATTCTCCACACCTGCCATGTGCTGTAATAATATCTGTCCACTAATACAACAAAGAATATGAAACTTCCGATTATGAAAAGGAGTAGTCCCAGTAGGCAATCATAATATTCTTTTATAAACTTTTTAATTGCTTTCGTCGTATTTTTCCATTTTGTATCCAATTCCCCACACCACCTTTACATATCTTGGTTTCTTTGCATCAATTTCAACTTTCTCCCGGATATGACGGATATGTACCATTACCGTATTCTCCACCGTATAATCCGCAGACTCCTGCCATACATTCTCATAGATCTGCTCTGCCGGGAATACCTGCCCCGGATGTGTCATCAGAAGCTCCAGAATCTTATATTCCGTTGCAGTCAGATGTACTTCTTCTCCTTCAACAATGATCACTCTCTGTTTCTTGTCAAGTACCAGTCCGCCATTCACGATCTGATCCGGATCCTTCTTTTTCTCCGGTTCCATGCCACTCCATGCCCGGTATCTGCGTAAATGCGCTTTCACTCTTGCAATCAGTTCTGCCGGATTATACGGCTTTTCGATATAATCATCCGCTCCAAGTGTAAGTCCGGATACCTTATCGCTTTCTTCTGTCTTCGCCGACAGAATGATCACCGGGATCCTGCTTTTCTCACGCAGCTTCATCAGCGCCGACAGTCCATTGAGTCTTGGCATCATCACATCCAGAAGGATCAGATCTACCTGTTCTCTTTCCATAATATCCAGTGCTTCCATGCCGTCATAGGCTTTTAAAGTCTCATACCCTTCATACTTCAACAGTTCACTGATGGAATAGACGATTTCCTTATTATCATCTACTACTAATATTTTTTCTGCCTCCATTTCTTTCGTCTCTCCCCTCTTTTTCTTTACAGCCATACTATACCGTTCATGATTTAAATATTTCCCGATACAATTCTTAAAAATTTCTTACGATTGATTCATCCTCACTATCATTCATCTTCACTATGCAAAGACGAATAAAAAGCGATTCCAAGTATCACCACACCCCCGACCAGTTCTCTGACCGTTGGAATCTCTCTTAAAAAAATCAGCGCAAATACAATTCCATATACGGTCTCCATGCCGGATATAATTCCTGCCGTCTGCGCCTTCACACCTTTCTGCGCCGTTACGTATAAAGAATAGGCAATCGCCGTACACAAGAATCCAATCGTCGCCACTCCTGCAAAATCCACCGGACGCCACTCTGCTTTCACCAATACCAGTGCCGGAAGCAGTGCAACAGCTGCCGTTCCCTGTTCATACAGACATATCGTACGACCTTTATATCTGCTGGAAAAATACCGGTTCGATAATGTCATTACCGCATAGGTAAAACTTGCCAGCATTCCCCATAAAATTCCAACCGTCACTTTGTTTTCCACAGAAAATTCCGGAATCGTGATCAATACTCCCAACAAAAGAATCAGTGCATTCAAAATATTCTTTCCCCGTATCTTCTCATGGAATAATAATGGTTCCAGAAATGTCAAGAATAATGGGAAGGTTGAAAATGTGATCGTCCCGATTGCTACGGACGATGTCTGGATGGACTGAA
The DNA here is from genome assembly GCA_050873945.1 of Dorea sp. Taxonomy (GTDB): domain Bacteria; phylum Bacillota; class Clostridia; order Lachnospirales; family Lachnospiraceae; genus Dorea_A. The sequence continues at coordinate 2,648 of JBNMJT010000034.1, read as the reverse complement.
AGAAGCTGGACCAGTGGATTGCCATTACAACACCGGTCAGGATCATAAGTCCGTAATCTTTCTTTGAATCCAGCGTCAGTTTGTCTTTACAGACCAGGGATATTGCCAGCAAAAGCAGTGAAGAACAGATAACTCTTCCCATCGCCACCTGTACTGCCGGTACCTGTACATACTGTCCGATCACCCCCGAAAAACTGAAGCACATAACCGCAATATGCAGCAGTATCACATTTTTTCTTGTATCTTTACTCATCGACTTCTCACTCATAACTCTCTCCTGTTAATCTATTTTTTCCGTCTCTTTTAATCTCCGGATTTCTGCTTCATCAATCTTACGCAGGATTTTGCATGGATTTCCTACCGCAACTACATTGGACGGAAGATCTCTGGTCACTATACTTCCGGCTCCAATCACAACATTGTCTCCTATTGTGATTCCCGGTACTACAACAACGCCTGCTCCGAGCCAGCAGTTTCTTCCGATACGTATCTGCTTATTATATTGATATCCTTTTTCTCTCAGTTCCGGAAGCAGCGGATGACCTGCTGTTGCAATCGTTACATTTGGTCCGATCATTGTATAATCTCCGATATAAATATGCGAATCATCCACCAGTGTCAGGTTAAAGTTCGCATATACATTTTTTCCAAAATGCACATGCCTTCCTCCAAAATTGGCATGGAATGGCGGTTCGATATAGCAGTCTGTTCCAATCTCAGCAAACATCTCTTTTAATAATTCCTGTCTTTTCTCCTGCTCTTTCGGTCTTGTCGCATTAAAATCATACAATCTTTCCAGACATTCCATCTGTTCGTCAATAATCTCTTCATCACCCGGAAGATATAATTCTCCTGTATGCATCTTATCTTTCATTGTTCTCATGTTCTTTCTCCTCTTCTTGTATCTTTTTATACTTTTTTCATCATATATCATCTGTAATTCCTGATCAGTTCTTCTTTTTCTTTCCTGCAGATCAGGTAATATGTCACATCCGCTTCCGGATCTGTCAGCAGACAATTGAACCCGTTAAGCTGCGCCATTGATAATTCTTTTTCATTTGCCAGTTCATGTCCTTTCGGAATACAGACATTCAACTTTCTCTGAGGTAGCTTACGTCCACCAGCTTATTCTCTGCCTTTTCTTCATCTGGCTTTCCAGCATCCGCATGATCATATCCCGGTATCGGTCCCGGAAGGGGTTTGAGTGGTTTATGAGTATCGTATAATCTACAGGACCTGCCACTGGCAGCTCCTGTAGAACGCATGGCGATTCAAAATAGGATGCAGGTTCCGTTTACTATCTCCAACGGCTCCTGCATCCTATTATATTATCTTCTCAGATTATGATTTCTTTTCTGAAAATACATCCAGAAACTTTTTTACCGTGTCTGACAATGCCTCATTCTTCCGCCAGATCAGGACACATCCGCTGTGTAATGCTGGTCTCATCGGCACAAACGTAAGATTATCATAATGATTCCCCACCTCGAAGCAGATCGCTGCCCCGATTCCTTTTTGTACAAAGATTGCTGCATTGTTCAGAAGATTATAGGTTCCCGTCACATGAAGTCTTGGATAATATTCCCCGAACCAGCTTTCCAGTTCATTCTTTACCAGATCTCTTTTTACCATAATCAATGGCGTCACTGCAAGATCTTCCGACGTTGCAAATCCTTTCCTGGCCAAAGCTGAATCTGTTCTTACCAGAACGCCCCATTCTTCCGTTCGTTTCATACGGATAAAATTATATTTAGAAATGTCTACCGGTTCTGTGACCATTCCAAGATCTAATAATCCTTTGTCCAGTTTTTCCTTTACATCATCGGCATTCGCCGTGCAAAGTTCATACTGCACCATCGGATACATTTTCTGAAACTCTGCAATACTTTCTGCAAATTCATGCATACTCCTGCTCTCACCACAGCCGATGATGATCTCTCCTGCCAAGTCTTCTTTCTGCTCTTTGAACTCTCTTTCTGTACGTTCGGCAAGTGCTACGATATCCTGTGCACGTTTTTTCAGAAGCATTCCATCCTCTGTCAGATAGATGTTATGTTTTCCTCTTTTGAATAATTTCGTGCCCAGCTCTTCTTCCAGCTGCATCAACTGTCTTGACAGTGTCGGCTGTGTAATATGCAGAAGCTTTGCTGCTCTTGTAATATTCTCTTCCTGCGCTGCCATCAGAAAGTATTTCAATACCCGAAGTTCCATATCTTTGCGCTCCCGTTTATCCGTTTTTCCGTTTTTCTGACGTTTTCCTCCGCCTTCCGTATATACGTTTACTCTACACGATACATTTTTCCAGCAAGAATTTCTTCCTCCGGAACACTTTCTGCAACTTCTTTATTCCAGTTCTCCTTCTCAACGTCTCCGACAGAAACGGAAAGAACCGCTTCGTCTACACCCAGTTCTTTAGCTGCTGTCTCTCTTAATTTTTCTGCGAGGTTCTTCTTGATTTCCTCACTTCTTCCTGGAAACATTTTTACATCAATATGTGGCATTATTCATTCCTCCCTAATAAATCAAGTCTTTTCCCCTTTAAAATAAGGTTTTTTTAATTTCTATCTCAGATGAATGAGCAACAATCATGGATATTTTTCTGTATCTGGTACGAAAATAGCTGGTTTTGGGTATACGAAATAAAACGT
>JBNMJT010000033.1:0-19834 GCA_050873945.1 Dorea sp. | reverse complement strand
GTATATTATTTTAGGAGGTAGAAAGCTATGTCATATGTTGATGAAGTACTGGAGAAAGTAGTAGCTAAGAATCCTGCAGAGCCAGAATTCCACCAGGCAGTAAAAGAGGTATTAGAGTCTTTAAGAGTAGTAGTAGAGGCTAACGAGGAGAAATTCAGAAAAGACGCTCTTCTTGAAAGACTTGTTGAACCTGAAAGACAGATCAAATTCCGTGTTCCATGGGTAGACGATAAAGGACAGGTTCAGGTTAATACAGGATATCGTGTACAGTTTAACAGCGCAATCGGACCATACAAAGGAGGATTACGTCTGCACCCATCTGTAAACCTTGGTATCATCAAATTCCTTGGATTTGAGCAGATCTTCAAGAACTCACTGACAGGACTTCCGATCGGCGGAGGTAAAGGTGGTTCTGACTTCGATCCTAAGGGAAAATCAGACAGAGAAGTAATGGCATTCTGCCAGAGCTTTATGACAGAACTTTGCAAATATATCGGAGCTGATACAGATGTTCCTGCAGGAGACATCGGAACAGGTGCAAGAGAGATCGGTTACATGTTCGGTCAGTACAAGAGAATCAGAGGCCTGTATGAAGGTGTTCTGACAGGAAAAGGATTAAGCTACGGCGGATCTTTAGCAAGAACAGAAGCTACAGGATATGGTCTTCTTTACTTAACAGAAGAATTATTAAAGATTAACGGAAAAGACATCAAGGGAATGACAGTAGCAGTTTCCGGAGCTGGTAACGTTGCAATCTATGCAATCCAGAAAGCTCAGCAGCTTGGAGCTAAAGTTGTAACAGCAAGTGATTCTACAGGATGGGTATATGATCCGGACGGAATCGACGTTGCAGCATTAAAAGAGATCAAAGAAGTAAAACGTGCAAGACTGACAGAGTACAAGAACTACCGTCCTAATTCAGAATATCATGAAGGACGCGGTGTATGGTCTGTTAAGGTTGACCTTGCTCTTCCATGTGCTACACAGAACGAACTTCACCTTGAAGATGCAAAACAGTTAGTTGCTAACGGATGCGTAGCTGTATGCGAAGGTGCTAACATGCCTACTACATTAGAAGCAACACAGTATCTGCAGGAGAACGGTGTAATCTTTGCACCTGGTAAAGCTGCAAACGCTGGTGGTGTTGCTACATCTGCACTTGAAATGTCACAGAACAGCGAGAGACTTAGCTGGACATTCGAAGAAGTAGATGCAAAACTGAAAAACATCATGGTAAACATCTGCCACAACATGGACGATGCTGCAAAACGTTACGGAATGGAAGGTAACTATGTTGCCGGAGCTAACATTGCAGGATTTGAAAAAGTTGTAGATGCTATGACAGCTCAGGGAATCGTATAGGATTGGTATTTGATTTATTAACTGGGTTGGCCTCTCGGTCCTTGAAGAATGCAATATAAGGCACTTCTTGTTCAGGTTCCATGAGGCAGAAACACTAAGGTTGTGGGAATTTACTAAGAACAAAATAAAATTGCGAGAACTCACCCTTTTCGGGGTTCAGACAACTCACAATTTTATTTTAACGTAAATTCCCACGACCTAAGTGTTTCTAACCTTTATTCCGGTCCGGGTATCCACCACCCTGCCGAATTAAATACCAATCACCCCGTATACCGCAGCGCATCCACCGGCTTCTTCCTAGCCGCCTTATTCGCCGGGTAGATTCCAAATACCACTCCGATGAATATCGAGAACGCCACCGCGATCCACACCACATTCATCGACATCTGATACGTCACATCCGCGTCACCGACATTCGATATGATCAGGATCGTGATCCACGAAAATAAGATTCCAAGTCCACATCCGATCAGACTAAGCATCAATGCCTCGATCAGGAACTGCATCATGATCACACCACGTCCGGCACCGATCGCCTTACGGATACCGATTTCCCTGGTTCGTTCCGTTACAGATACCAGCATGATATTCATAATACCGATTCCGCCAACCAGAAGTGAAATGGCCGCGATGCCGCCAAGCATCAGCTGCATTGTCTGATTTACACTTTCCATTGTCTCCATGACGGTTGACTGATTGATCACGGTAAATGCATCTTCATCCTGTTCGAACCGTTCCATCATTGCATTTGTTACTGCCTCTTCTGCATCATCCAGAGATTTCTCACTGGTTGCCGATACGCAGAAACTTGTGATATCTGACGATACATCATCCGTCAGACGGATCAGGGATGTATACGGTATATAAGCTTCATAGTTCTCTGTAGTCGTCGTATCATTCTCATCTGCTGCGAGCACTCCGATGATCTGATAATCCACACCGTCCAGACTGATTGTCTCTCCGACTACATCCATCCTGCCCATGACATTGATTGCAAGTCCGGCATTGATCACGGCTACATTGGTATGGTTCTCCACATCTGTCATCTTCAGAAAACGTCCTTCATAGAGTTCCAGTTCCTGAATATCCGCATAAGAACCTGTCGTTCCGTAAATTGTGGCAGTCTCATCGGAATACGTACTTGCCGCTGTCACACTGCTCTGCGCCACAGGTGCTGCCTCTGCGATCGCTTTTTTCTTTGTCAGCTTCTCTACATCTTCCAGCTTCATCGGGGTTCCTTTGTCATCTTTAATGGTGACCGTCAGCATATTGCTTCCCATACTGGCGATCTGGTTACTCACCGATTCACTGGTTCCGCCCGCCATCGACACCAGTACGACCAGTGACATGACTCCGATAATAATCCCAAGCATGGTAAGAAAGGAACGCATCTTATTCGATACGATAGACTTCCATGCCATCTTCATACTTTGTCTGATCATAATGTCACCTCCGACAGCTTTCCATCTAAGATATGGATGCTTCTCGCTGCCTGCTTTGCCACAGAATCATCATGTGTGATCAACACGATCGTATGTCCCTGCTCGTGCAGTTCATGAAATAAATCCATAATTTCTTTTCCTGTCCCAGAATCCAGATTTCCCGTCGGTTCATCCGCAAGAAAAATCGACGGCTTCGATGCTATGGCTCTTGCGATCGCCACCCTCTGCTGCTGCCCTCCGGAAAGTTCTCCCGGCTTATGCTTATTTCTGCCAGAGAGGCGGACACGTTCCAGTGCCGCCTCTACACGTTCTTTTCTTTCATTTTTCGGTATTTTCTGGTAAATGAGCGGAAGTTCTACATTTTCTTCTGCCGTCAGATTCCCGATCAGATTAAAGCTTTGAAAGATGAATCCGATCTTCTGATTCCGGATCCTCGCCAGTTCTTTTTCCGAATACGATTCGATCGGCTGACCATCCAGACGGTACTGTCCGCTGTCAGCAGTATCCAGACATCCGATGATGTTCATCATCGTGGATTTCCCGCTTCCGGATGGTCCGATGATACTGACGAATTCACCTTCTTTTATATGCATACTGGCATGATCCAGTGCCCGGACTTCACAGCCGCCGATCTGATATATTTTTGATACATCTTCTAATATAATCATATACTCTCCTGCCTGTTCTTTGTCTGTTCCTATATCACCGGTCTACTTTTGTCCAATTAATTCGAACTATTTCCACTCTGTCCGCCAGGACCGCCTGATGGTGCTTCGCTGCCATCCCCGCCAGGACCGCCGCTGCCACCCATATCAGATGGTGCTTCTCCGCCATTTCCACCAGGACCACCCTGCATATCCTGCTGCGAATCGCTGCTTCCTGAACTTGTCGTCTTCAGATAGTATACCGTATCTCCGGATTCTAATCCGCTGGTAATCTCAACCTTATTTCCGTTTGAAAGACCTGTCTCAACTTCAACTTCCCCGCTTAGATTACCGTCACTGTCCTTCTTGGTGTAAACGAAAGTCTTTCCTCCTTTTTCCTGAAGGGCATCCACCGGGATCAGGACCGCATCTTCGGCTTCATCAATACTGATCGATGCCGAAGCTGTCATTCCGATACGCATGTCATCCGTCTTGTCAAATGTGATCTCTACCGGGTATTTTGCACTGCTGCTTCCACTGGAAGCTTCTGATGATACACTCGTAATCGTACCTTCAAATTCTTCCCCTTCGATAGCATCCAATGTAATTTTTGCTGTCTGTCCTGTCTTAACCGATGTGATATCAAGTTCATCTACATTGATGGATACTGTTGCTTTGTCATCGCTTGCAATGGAAAATGCTGCTGTCTCATATGCACTGTACTGCGAGGTTACAGTGCTTCCGGAATCCGAAGTATCTCCTGATGCATCAACAGATGTTCCACCGGAAGATGAACCTGCACTTCCTGTTGTCCCGGATTCATTTCCACTTTCACCTGATGTATTTCCTGTTACTCCTGATGCATTTCCTGTTGTCCCGGATCCGCTTCCTGTTGTTTCTGATGATCCGCTGCTTCCGGATGTATTTCCACTATTGCTGTTATTATTGTTGCTGTTATTATTGCTATTGTTACTATTTTCTGTCTTACTATTCGTCTTTGAGAATTTTGCCTTGATCCGCAATACACTCTGACCGGCATCGTTCTCCGTCACTTCAAAGGTCACATCCGCACCTTTGATCTCTGGCAGTATTTTAGCTGAAAATACATAACCGTCTTTTGCTGTAAGTCTGATATCCGCAGTATAACTGGTTCCTGCTTCAAATGCATCTGAAGAACAATTCCAGCTGATCGTTCCCGTGTACTGGTCAGTTTCTTCGATCGTATCCTGCGGTTTTGCACCGGTCTTTGGTGCAGTTACATCCAGATCTACCGACGTAATCTTTTCTGTCGTATCTGTCGTACTTACTTCCGCAGTCTGTACAGCAGTTCCTTCCGAACTCTGTGAAGACTGTGTGGATGTGTCATCTGCAGCAGTTGTCGTATACACTGCGCTGCTTCCTGTCTGGGCACTTAAGAACATCAGACTGTAAGAACCTGTCGTCGATGTATCCGACGAAGTACTGTCTGAACCTGATGTACTGTCTGAACTCGATGTACTGTCTGCCGCTCCCGTACTTACGCCGGTCGTCCCTGCAGATGCCGAACTTCCTGAGTTGCTTCCCGTATTACTACTTCCTGAACTGCTGCTTCCCGAACTGCTGCTTCCTGAACTACTGCTTCCCGAAGAACCGGAACTTTTTGTAATCTCTGTATCCGCTTCTACATTAATACTGCTTACGGTTCCTGCACATGTCGCAGTGATCGTCTGTGTTTCCAGTAAACTGGTAAGTGTCGTCTCAGCCTCCTGAAGCTCTTCCAATTCGCCATTCAGAACCTTTGCTTCCAGATATTCTGTTGTTCCTTCTGTCTCAGCATCACTGGAAAGATCATCAATCTCATCTTCCACAGATTCAATATTTTCTTTTACTTCCAGAAGTTCACTGGCAATGGAAGCCTCATCCAGTGTCGCCAGCACTTGTCCCTCTTCTACGGTATCCCCGCTTTCCACCAGTACTTCCTTTACCTTGATTCCCGTAGGAACCACTACATCTGTAGTGGCTCCATTGGAAACACTTCCGGTTCCTTCCACGGTCGTACTGATCGTTCCGGTCTTAGCCTCTGCTGACTGGACCGTTGTCTCTGCCTGATCTTTTGATGCTCCTTTCGCCTGAAGAAAGAATCCTCCTGCCAGGATGACCGCCAGTCCGGTACATCCTGCAATACTTCCCCAGAATATTTTTTTGTGTTTGATTTTTGATTCTATTTTACTGTTAAATATTTCTTTTAGTCTGTGAAAACGATTTTTCATGATCTGCTCCTATATTCATTCTAGTTCCATACTAATCTTTCAGACTTGACGGACGTGTTACTTTATAATCAGACCAGCTTGATGTCTTGGATGCTCCGGATACATCTGCTGAATTCTTATAAGAACCAACCGTTACGGTATATTCGCTGTCGCCTTCCACATATACGGTTCCGTCTGTTCCTTTGATCGTTACAGTCTTACCACTTTCATCTACAATCGTTCCTGCATTCTGCAGGCTTGTCAAAGTACTGTCACCTGTAACTGTCCATGTAGAACCTTTTTCAATATACATATTGCAATATCCGTCGCCGCCGTCACCTGAATTGGACTCGTCGTCTGTTACAGCTCCTTTTAAGGTACTTCCGTCAGTCATATAGAAATCAAGCTGACTGATACTGTCCCATACAATGTCGCCTTCCATATCCTGTTTCACTGCCGTAAACAGACAATCCGCACCATTGTCGCCGGATGTACCCCATCCTCTCTGATTGCTGTTACCGGTACATTTCAGGAAGAAATCATTATCATCCGCATAAGTGACATCTACATCTGAAAGTGTGATCGTTGACTCTGTATTCGTTGTATAGAACATACCGCCATTCTTTGCTGTCAGTGTACCGCCATCCATCTCAAAAGTACTGTTACCAACTTCTGAGTCTCCTGACATACTCTGATAAAGGATAACATTCCATGTGCAGTCATTCTGTTCATTGTCACTCATGTTACCAGTCAGGTTACTGTTAAAGAGGTGTACGGAATTCAGACCTTCGATACACACGGCTTCTGATCCATTGGCTGTAAGATCTGCTTTGTTCACAGCTATGTCCGCTGTACTGTAGATTGCCGGAGATCCTGTACCATTGGAAGTATAGCTTCCTCCATTTACAACCATTTCTCCGCCGCCTCTGTCACTTCGGATCGCTGCTGAAGATTCACCGCTTGTCTCGACATCCATATCCCATGCATACAGTTTTCCACCGCCTGCTACATGAATACCACCGGATGTATCCTGTGTCGTTGTGATCTTGGTATCGGCCGTATATACGGTACCATCATTATAGGCAAATATTCCAGCTGCTCCCTTGGAATCTGTCTCAATCGTACTGTCTTTCAGATACAGTGTACCGTCTGATTCCAGAACCGCTGCACCGACACCGTAAAAGCTGGAATTGTCCCCGCCCTGGCTGTCAGAGGAATTACGTGTAATGTTATATCCACTTAAGCTGACTTCTGCACCGTCGTATGCATGAATTGCATTTTCATCTGTTCCCTCAGACGTAACGGTTTTATCTGACTTTGTTGTATCTTCTGTATATTCTTTGACTGCATCATAGCTGTCCGGAGACTGTGACTGCTGTCCGCCGCCTCCCATGCCTCCTCCATTTGCAGACATAAGAACTGTGATTTTATCTACATTTCCGTCATCATCATAAGTAACGGATACGATATCACCTTCAGAAATGTCTGACAAGCTGATATCTTCTTCTGAGCTGTCATCTGATTTACTGCTGTCATCTGATTTACTGCTGTCATCTGATTTGCTGCTGTCATCTGACTTACTGCTGTCATCTGATTTGCTGCTGTCATCTGACTTACTGCTGTCGGATGAACTGTTATTATCGTCTGCTGGTTTTTCCGGCGGCTGCTCATTTGTTGATTTACTACTGTCGGATGAACCGCTGTTGTCAGATGTACTGTTGTCGGATGAGTTATTATTTGATGAACTCTGATTGTCGGATGAACTATTATTATCATCTGCCGGCTTCTCCGGAGGCTGCTCGTTAGAAGAATTATTGCTATCTCCGGATGGCGCCTCACCGGATGGTGCTTCGCCGGATGGTGCTCCGCCAGATGGTGCCTCGCCGGATGGTGCCTCGCCACCCTGTCCAGGTCCACCCTGTCCAGGACCTCCCTGATTTTCTTTTGTGATCTCTGTATCAGAACTTACTGTAATTTCTTTCTCTTCTCCAGTCTTATCTAACATAGACGGAGCTTCTCCATCATCCTGCTTTGAATCCGATGACTTATTGTCGGATGATTTACTGTCTGTGGAGCTGCTATCTGATGACTTACTATCTGTTGACTTGCTATCTGTTGTACTGTCAGAAGATTCGCTATCTGATGACTTACTATCTGTTGACTTACTGTCTGTTGTACTGTCAGAAGATTCACTATCTGTCGATTTATTATCTGCTGATTCTGTGTCGGATGTACTGTCACTTTTCGAACTATCACTGCTGTCCGATGCCGACTTATCATCCGATGACTGATCTCCCGGCTGTCCCTGTGTATTCTCCTTCATGGTTCCAACTTCAATTGTAATGCCGTCGTCGCTGACTTCACTGACTTCTCCATAAATAGTTCCTGTATCTGTCTGTGTACTTGATGAACTGGAAGTTGTTGATCCACATCCACTCAGTAAAGAAGCACTCATTACCAATCCTAATACTACTGCCACATGATTTTTCTTCATACTCTATCAATCCTTTCATTACTTACTGCATTTATTTTGTTTTCTTTGATGTCTCAAAGTATAACCACTGAACCTAAAATGTAGTTAAAAGGATTTTAAGTAAATTGTGACTTTTTTGTGTCCTGTTTTTTCCAAACACATGGCGATACGACAAGACCTCCTGATCCAGACTTTCGCCTGAACCAGGAGGCCTTGCTCATCCCCGTTCCTTCTATATTTCTTATTTTCTATATTTGCAGCTTTCTATATCTGCGCTGTAATCTTCAATGATTTCTCATCTTCTGTCTCCGCTGTGATCTTTCCTTTATGTGCCTGCACGATCGCATATGCAATAGATAATCCGATTCCATACCCTCCTGTCTTGGAATTGCGCGATTCATCCAGTCTGTAGAACCGCTCGAAGATATGGGAAATATTCTCCTTCGATACGTGTTCTGCTGTATTATATACACTAAGACTGACTCCCTTTCCGTTTTTCTTTAAGTTAACAGAAATGTGTCCGCCTGGATTTGAATACTTTAAAGCATTATCCAACAGAATCTCCAACAACCGCTGGATATTCTGCTCATTTCCATAACAGGTCAGCATCGGTTCGATCTCACAGTCAAATGTCTTTTCCTGCGTCACAGCCAGTGCCTGGAATGACGATGCCGTCTCTTCTACAATATCTGAGATTGGGAAATCGATCATGACCACATTGTCCTGATTTTCCTCCATTCTGGACAAATAGATCAGATTATTTGTCAGATCTTTTAATTTCGCCGTCTGCTTCCGGATATCTTTCAGCCATTCATTATCTCCACAATCCATTTCCAGAACTTCTGCATCTGCATCAATCACAGTCAGCGGTGTCTTAATCTCATGACCGGCATCGGTAATAAAGCGTTTCTGCTTTTCATAGCTTTCGATCACTGGTTTGACAATCCGCTTTGATAATACAATGACCAGAATCAGAACCGCCAGCATTCCTCCTAATGACGCCGCAATACTTGTTCCAAGAAATGAATAAAATGTTCCAAGATTTCTTCCCGTATCCAGGAATACAATTAATTTTTCCCCGTCTTTCTCTTTGATCTGATAACGGTAACCAGAATAGAATCCTGATGTTTTTGATTTTTCTGCAACCTTTTTCGCATATTTTACAGCCGTCTTTTTATTGACTGCCGCAATTTTTCCGGTATCTACAAACACTTTTTTATTATCTTCATCCAGCACCACAGAAAAATATCTGGATTCAAATGGAAGTTCCGGTGACATTCCCGGTTTGTCCTGCTTTCCGTCATCTTCATTCTCTCCGTCCGGCTTTTCCGGAGGATTTTCTTTTTTTCTATCCGTTGCATTTTCTTCTGTATTCTCTGCTGCATCTGTCCCGGTATTTTCATCCGTTGTATTTTCTGCTTCTTCCGCCTTTTTCGCCGGATTGTCTCCCGGCTGCTGCTCCGGAAATGTTCCGTCATTCTCAACCAGTATCTTCAGTGTATTATCCGCTTCCTGAACTACCCGTCTGTAATTCACTACATTCATTACACCGAGGATCACCGATAATACCAGAAATATAGATGCCATCGCAACTGCAATAAAACGTATCCTGAATTTCTTTATCATTGCTTAACCTCCAGTGAATACCCGGTATTTCTGGTCGCTTTGATCTGAATATCTGCATTTAGTGCAGTCAGCTTCTTTCTCAGATAGGAAATATATGCCCAGACCACATTCAGTTCCGCATTACTGTCATATCCCCAGACCTTTTCCATAATCCGTTCTGTCGGAATTACGTTTTTCGGATTACTCATCAACAGTTCCATCACCTGAAATTCTTTATTAGCCAGATGAAAATTTCCAGATGGTGATGATAATTCTTTTGTCGCCTGATCTAAAGAAATATTTCCAAACTGCAATGTGCTTGTTACCGCTGCAGTCTGTGTTCTCGTCATTGCACGGATTCTTGCCAGAAGCTCCTTACTTGCAAATGGCTTGGTCAGATAATCGTTCGCCCCGTTATCCAGTCCAGCTACTTTGTCATCAACTTCTGATTTAGCAGTCAGCATCAGGATCGGAACCTGATTTCCTTTTTCTCTGATCCTCTGTAGTGCAGTCATACCGTCCATTCTCGGCATCATAATATCCAGGATCACTCCATCGTACTCTCCCATCTCCAGATATTCCAGTGCTTCCAGACCATCATAAACTGCATCCACCGTATAACCGTTATGCTCCAGAATTGCTGTCAGTGCTTTCGACAAAGACTGCTCATCTTCTGCCAGTAATAATTTCATCTATCTTCACACCCTTCATACTCTTTTTCCTTTATTTTACCAGAAAAACTTTAAATATAACTAAAAAAATGACCGATACCCGGAGTATCAGTCATTTTTTATCTTTTCTATTTCCATTGCCAGCAGAATTCCTTCACATTCCATTCCGTCTTTTTCGTCCAGATCCAACAGCTCATTGATCCGTGCAATTCTTGGCAGCAGTGTATTCCGGTGAATCCCAAGTCTTGCGGCCGTCTGTGCAACATTTCGTTTCATTCGGAGATACCAGTATAATGTCTCATAAAGCTCTTTTCCTTTTTTTCTGTCTTCTTCTTTCAGAATTTCTAATTCTTCCAGATATACTTTTTCCTGTCCCAGATTTTCACTGATACAATTGATTGCAAGCTCATGGTAATAATTCTCTACAAGCAGTACCTGTTCTTTCTGTTTCTGTCTTAAAGCTATATTCAGCACCTGCCATTGAAGCTGCCTGTTCTCTTCTTTTTTCTCACAATCGGAAAATCCATTTCCAACCATTACTTTTCCATCTGCATCTGCCATAGATTTCCGGCATATATCAATCACACAGTTTCTGGCTTCTTTTCCTTCCATTCCTGACAGGAATAATTCGTTATCCTGCATCTGCCGCACTTTCAGTTCTGCTGGTATTTTTTTCTCTCTAATCTGTTTTGCAAGGTCCTGCCCAATATGTATGAGGTCTTTTGATTTTTCTGCCACAATCCACATATAATCCGGAATTTCTCTTTCTTCTGTCTCACGGCTATTGGCTCTCATATGATAACTTTTTGCCAGCAACTCCAGCAGCTCTTCTACATTTTCTTTACTGACGCCATCCGGAACAACTGCCATTACAACACCGTTCTTTTCTGACAGTTTATATTCCATCCTTTTTTTGTTTTCCTGTTCTGCTTCTTCCCTGCTAATCCCGATCCATTCTTCCGCTTCTTGTTCACCGGTCTTTATACATACCGGAATATGTGTATATCTCCATATCTCTTCCAGAATTTCTTTTCCCGTCTTTTGCTCCGTCAGTCCCGCCAACACAATCTTATAGCAATAATTGATATCCATGCGTTCTTCTGTTCCCGGCTGGATCATCTCCAGAAATGCTGTCAGTCTGGTAGCAATCTGTCCCTGATCTGCGGTAGAATAATCCGTATCAATGGAAATATATGGCAGATGTTTCTCTTCTGTCACAAATTTTCTGATATAAACAGACTCCGCCCCTGTTGCATGACATCCCGTCAGTATCATCTCGACTACTCCGTCTACATGATATTCCTCTATGATCTCACCAATCAGGTCGATCCGGTTATCATTCGGTGTCATGATCGAACATCCCGTTGAAAGGTATTTTCTGGCAATGGCTTCGTAGATATCTTCGCAGTCTTCCTCTACCGGATTTCCCAGCGTGCGCACACCACTGCAGTTTTCAATTGCCACAACGACTCCGCCGTTATCTTCTATTGCACGTATCACTTTCAGACTGTCACCGCCGATCGGACATCCTGTCACCAGTATTCTCGGACGCTTTTCCAGATGCTTTCCCTGTCTGTATTCTGTCATGATCTTATCGATCACTTCTTTCACTACCCCCGGGGTAGTTGCAAAATCAAACCGGTATTTACTCCCCTGTACCATCTTCTGAATATCCTCTCCCCTTACCGGAGCAGGATCTAATTTCATTAATTCACAAAGATTTTTCAAAGATGTACGGATCTGGTTATTCAGATGTACGGCATCACGGATCATCTCTTCCGTGATTACCATATGAAAGAACTCTTCCAGATATTCTTTTGTACGGATAATCTCGCTCTTCCAGAAAGCAAGTCCTCTTTCAGACTGACTGTTCGGAAGTTCCATTACATGAACCGGTTTGAATTCCGCCATCAGCTCATACATCTTCTTTTTTCCGTCACAGGTCGTCTCCCCGATCACGAGATCAGCAAAATGAAAAAACGGACATCTGTCACTGATTGCAAATCCATAACTTGATTTCACCAGCGGACACATACTTTTCGGCAGATCACGTTCTGCCACTGTTATCGTCTCATTTGAAAAAGAACAAAGACCTACCGGAATTGCTCCCGCTGCCATTGCAAGCTCTGTCGGAAAATACGCACAATACATCCCCACAACCGGAATTCCCCTATCCTTATATTCTTTTATTTCCAGAAATGCTTCTCTCTTTTTTTCTCCAAATTCTTCAAATATCTCTGGTAAATCCTGTACCAGTTTCATATATATTCTCCTTACTTCTGCCTTTTCTCATCTTGTCTCGATATATCATACATCATCATAAATGCCAGTAGTTCCCTTGCTGTTTCATGATCATTGATATCGGCCTCTATACATTCCCTGATCTGCTTCAACCTGTAAACCAGTGTGTTTCTGTGGATATGAAGACTGTCTGCCGCCATTGTTACATTATTTTCATTCAGCAAATACACCTTTAACGTATAGTACAGATCTGTATTGTTCTCTTTGTCTTCCTCCAGCAGCCGCAACACACGGTAATCACTTAATCCCGCCGCTTTAAAAAGTGGTGTTGTATATGTATAAAGTCCCTGTACCGACCATTCTTTTTCCCGTTTCATAAGCGGATCATTTTCCAGTCCCGTTACCATAGACATACGGTTTAACAGCTTGTACTTTGTCACACATCTTTCTAATTTTCCGAATGGTTCACTGATGCTGCATCCAATCTTTTTTTCCATGATCTTCCGGTAAATCTCTTCCGTATTTTTCTCTCTTAATCCATAAAATAATATCAGGATCCTGTCTGTCTCTTCGCAGATACAATAGCTGTCCCATATTTCTTTTATCCACGATACATTCTTTTCCTGAATATCTTTTTTTAACATTAATATTTCTATGTATTGTCCGGTCCATATGTCCTCTGTCTGCTGGATTCCATCTGCCTTCCCATGAAACAGACTCCAGGCAAGTACGGCTTCGCGCATCGGCTGTAACACCACAGTCTCTTTTTCCGCTTCTTCAAACTGATGTCTTACTGCCTGTCCGATCACACTTCCCAATTCTTCAAAAAACTGCCGGAACTCCTTTTCACTATATAGAATAACTACATATCCATCTGTCCGTCCCGGTGTTTCAACCGGTTGGAGCACAACCTGATATTCTTTCGTATCATCTTCCTGACAGAATTTCTCATATTCTGAAAATGTTACATGATTCCATCTGATGGATTCACTGCTATTCTGTTCACATGCATGCGAATATGCCAGGATCTTCCCCGACCCTGACACAAATATTACTTTCGCACTGGTATATTCATTTATCTTTTCTGCAATACTCTTTAATGCCGGTTTTTCCAGCATTGCTTCAAAAATTATTTTATAACAGACATCAATCTCATACATATCTTTTTCACTCCATATACAGATATTTTCTCGTAGAAAATTATTTCTGTCAAATAGAAAATCATATGCCATTGATTCAGTCTTATTGATAATTTCTATATCTATTTTCTCATTAAGTTTGTAATCAGAGCATTAACACCAATCTCTACATTCTCTTTTGATGTCGCCAGATTCATTCTTATAAAAGTACCAAACCGTTCTCCTCCGAACCAGTCTCCAAAGTCAACTGCCAGACGGCACTTTTTCTGGATCACCTCTTTTATCTCATCCGCATGTACATATGCTGCAAGATCAATCCAGCACAGATAGGTCCCTTCCAGCGGAGTCACAACCGCCTCAGGAAGTTTTTCTGCAAGTTCTGTTCTCAGATAGCGGTAATTCTCTTCAATCTGAGCTAACACCAGTGTCAGCCATTCCTCTCCACCTGCATATGCCGCCTGTGCCGCAACATATCCAAAGGCATTTCCTCCCAGCACTCTGTTACCCTTTACATAGGCATCCCATTTTTCCTGAAGTTTTTCATCTGGAATGATTACCATAGAATTCTGCGCTCCCGCAATATTGAATGTCTTCGATGCGGCTGCAATCGACACCATGATATCATCATACTCTCCGACCGATAATGAAGGAATGTGCTTATTCTCTCCAAATACCAGATCCTGGTGGATTTCGTCAGATATAATATACACCTGATGTGCTCTGCAGATTTCAAAAAGCCTTTTTAACTCTTCTTTTTTCCACACTCTTCCGGCCGGATTATGAGGCGAACACAAAATAAATAATTTCACCTGATGATCTGTAATCTTTTTCTCAAAATCCATAAAATCAATTGTATATTCTCCGTTCTCATTCTTAAGGTCGGAACAGATCAATGTTCTGTGATTATTCTTTACTGCATCCAGGAATGGATAATATACAGGCGTATTTACAATTACTGCATCATCTTCTTCCGTCAGGATCTGTAACAGCCAGTGAAATCCCGCAACAACTCCCGGTGAAAAACGGATCCATTCTTTTTTCACTTCATATCCGTGATGCTCCCTCTCCCAGTCAATGAATGCCTGATAATAAGCATCCGGAATCTTATAATATCCATATACTCCTGATTCCACATATTCCCTGAGCGCACTGACTACACACTCCGGTACCCTGAAGTCCATATCTGCCACCCACATTGCATGAAGACCTTCTTCTCCGAACATTTTTTGCTGTCCGTCCCATTTATTACAATTTGTATTTCTTCGGTCTACGTAAACCAGCTTTTCCATTCTGCTACCTCTCCTGTTCTTTCTCTAATTTTCTTCCAGTTCTCCCATACAGCCATGAAACGCAATATTTGCAAATGCAGCAGCCGCTCCTGCCAGCACCGTATCATCAAATTGATATTCCGGACTGTGCAGACCTGGAATCTCTTTCTTCTCTTCCGGTTTTATTCCGATGAACATATATACCGCCGGAACACGGCAGCTATATTCCGCAAAATTTTCTCCACCCAGATTGTCTTCTTCTATGATGTAAACATTTTCCTTTCCAAGTACATTTGCTGCTGACTTTTTCACTCCATTCAATAATTCCGGTGCGTTCTTTACACTTCCTCCGTGAATTCTGATATCTGCCTCATAAGAAGTTCCGTACACCTGACATACTCCCCGGATTTCTTTTTCCAGTTCTGCTTTCATTTTTTCCAGAACTTCTCTTTTTACGGCTCTCATCGTTCCGCCAAATACGCAGTCCTGTGGAATGATATTTCTGACATTCACATCTCCTGCCTGCATATAAGTGACTGACATGATCTTAGGCTCTGTTCCACTGACCGTACGTGTCAGTATTGCCGGGATATGCTGATATATCTCATTCGCCGCCGCAATCGGATCAACCGTCTGCTCCGGCCATGATGCATGTCCCTTCTTTCCGATAATTCTGACTTTAAAATCTCCCACACAGCCAAATGCATAGCGCCTTACAATTCCAATCTTTCCACTCTCTACAGACGGCCAGCCATGTGCGGCAAATGCCATATCCATCTTCGGATCTTCCAGTACTTTATCTTCTTCTATCATCGTATCAGCACCAAGCCCGACTTCTTCGCCCGGCTGAAATGCGAATCTTATGCATCCGCCGAACTCATCTGTCAGCTGTGCCAGAATCTTTGCTGCTCCGATCAGCCATGTTGCATGTCCGTCATGTCCACATGCATGCATACATCCAAAATGTCTGGACCTATAATTGCTCTCCACTTTTTCTTCCAACGGAAGCGCATCTATATCTGCCCGCAACAGAACATTTTTCCCATGCTCTTTCTTCCCATAAAGTTCCGCGATCAGACCATATCCACCTGCAGCGTGTTCTGTTATCTTAAGTCCCGGAATCTTGTGTAATTCACGGCTGATAATATCGTGTGTCTTTGGAAGATCGATTCCCAGCTCCGGATACTGGTGTAATTCTCTTCTTATGCGGATCAGCTCTGGTTCTGTCTCTTTTGCAATTTGTTTTATCCTGTCATTTATACTGTTCATTGTACCAACTCCTCAAAAAAAGGCCTGCACAAAACCTGTGCAGACCTTTCAGTCATTCTATTTACGATTAACAAAATTCAGGAACTGCTGAAGTCTTTGATTCTCTGGATGATCGATGATTTCCTCCGGTGTTCCATCGGCTGCAATTCTTCCTCCGTCCATGAAAAGAATTCTGCTTGCTACTTCTCTCGCAAATCCGATTTCATGCGTAACCAGAATCATGGTCGTTCCTTCTTCGGCAAGAGATTTGATTGTGTTCAGCACTTCTCCTACCAATTCGGGATCCAATGCAGATGTCGGCTCATCAAATAATACTACATTTGGATTTACTGCAAGTGCTCTTGCAATCCCCACTCTCTGCTGTTGTCCTCCGGACAGTTTCGACGGGTAAAAATCCTTTCTTTCACTCATTCCAACTTTATCCAGCAGCTCTAATGCAATTTTTTCCGCTTCTGCCTTTGATTTTTTCTGTACAACCGTCAGCGCTTCCATTACATTCTCTAATGCAGTCTTATTCTTGAAGAGATTATAACTCTGGAATACCATTGAAGAATGTTTCCGAAGTTCTATCACATCCTTCTTTGTATGGTTCTGTGCATCTACAGTTACATCACCAATTGTTATTTTTCCTTTTGTCGGTACTGTCAGGTAATTCAGACATCTGAGTAATGTCGATTTACCAGTTCCCGAAGGTCCTAAAATTGCAATCACTTCATTCTTATTGATCGTCAGATTGATATCTTCTAATACTCTTGTATTTTCATCAAATTCTTTATATAAATGTTCAACCTTAACCAACTGTGTTTCTGTTCCCATACGTTTTAATCTTCCTGACTTTTCTTATTTCTGGATTAATTATTTCTGAATTAATTTTGTCATATCAGCATACATCCATTTTTCAGTGATCTTTGCTACTGTTCCGTCATCTAACATATCCTGGATTACATCATCTAATTCTTTTGTCAGCTTCTCTCCGTCATCTGTTTTTGGAAGGAAGTAAGCTACATTGTTTGCCAGAAGCTGTTCATCAAAGAAACGGAATTTTGCATCTGTATTGTTATGTGTAAACGCATTTACATTTGTTGTTGTGTTTGCATATGCATCAATTCTTCCAAGCTTCAGATCGTTCATACCTACAGTACTGTCTTCGTAAAGTTTTACTGTAAATCCTTTTTCTTTTGCCATATCTTCAATGATTGTCTGAGCAGCCTGTCCATTTGTACATCCTACAGTTTTTCCCTTTAAATCATCGGATGTCTTGTAATCAGAATCATCATTTACGATAATGCACTGTGAATCTCCATAATATGGAATTGTTGCATTATATTTGTCTGTTCTTTCTTCTTTAACTGCAAGACAGTTAGCAACTACATCAGCACGTCCTGTATCAAGTTCTCCCCACATAGCATCGAAAGAAGCCTGTTTTACTTCTACTTCCCATCCGGTACGTTTTTCAATTTCATCCCACATCTCTGCATCGATACCAGTCCATTTTCCATCATCAGACAGAAGGCTGTATGGCTCACCTGTTCCGGATGTAACTACTGTTACTTTCTTACCTGAATCCTTTTTGTCATCACTCTTAGAATCAGAACTTGTTTTCTTGTCTGAGTCATCAGATTTTGCGTTGCTTCCACATCCTGCAACAACTCCAACAGTCATCATAGTTACCAATAAAGCAGCTAATACTCGTCTTTTCATAATACTTAATCTCCTCTTTGTCAAATAAATGATAATGAATTTATCTCAATGGTTATTCCATTTAAGATCTTGTCTTAATACATATTTGCACATTTCTTTTCTAATAATTTATGTAAGATTCCAAGCACAAATATGATCAGCCAGTACACCAGCATAACGGCCGCATAAATTTCAAAATATCTGAACGTTCTGGCTCCCTCAATCTTGGCAGCTCCCATAATATCCGGTACACCAAGCATAAATGCAAGTGAAGTCATCTTGATCAGGTTAATGATGTCATTAAAAAGCGGCGGCAATGCCACACGTACAGCCTGTGGAATTACGATTCTCGTAACCAGTTGAAAATTCGTCATTCCCAGTGAATATGCAGCTTCTTTCTGTCCTTCATCAACGGATAATAATGCTCCTCTGATACTTTCTGACATAAAAGCTCCCATATTAAAACTCATAACTACCGCTACTGCGATAAGAGGTGTCATATTTCTTACAAATGCACTGTATAATGCGATTCCATAATAGAAGAAATACAACTGTGCTACGACCGGTGTCCCCCGCATAATAGAGACATACACTCTGGTCAGCTGATACAACACCGGAATTTTGTAATAGCCAATGATTGCAATAATAACTCCCACGATCAGTGCAAATATTGTCGCAGCTACTGTTAATTCAAATGTAATGTTAACTTTGCTTGCAATAATCGGCAGGACTTCCAAAAAATAACTTACTTTAAACATTTCACCTACTCCAGACCTGTTATTTCTATTCCTAACAAGTTAACATTTTAACATTTTAAAATTATTTTTCATCGTCATTGACCTACAAAGCATTTGTTAATTTTTGTATCTTTCGCACATATTCTATAAGCACTATGATTTATAAATGTTTTCTATATATTTTTCTCATTTTCATATCATATTTCTTTACATAAATGTTCTCTTATAATGTTTGTATATTTGGAGGCTTGTATATTTAATATTTGAATATACCGTCTTATTGTATATGATATGTCTTCAATTTTCTTCTGCGTTCTTTATAATCCGGCAGATATCTTGCTACCACATTCCAAAATGCATTCGAGTGGTTCATCTCTTTTCTGTGTGCCAGTTCATGTACGATTACATAATCAACCAGCTCTTCCGGCACGAACAATAACCGGTTGTTAAAATTCAGATTTCCCTGGCTGCTACAGCTTCCCCAGCGTGTTTTCTGGTTACGCATAGATATCCTTCCGTATGTGACACCCATTAATCCAGCATAATATTCTACTTGTTTTTCTATATACTGTCTGATTTTGGCCTTTCCTTCTTTTGTCTCTACTGCAGGCAGAATTCTGGATGGATCTATGGCATTCACTCCATGTAGCCCTGCCATATCATCTTTATTTCCTGCCAGACTCCACTCCTGTCTTTTCCTGACAATCCATGCTTCATGTTCTCGGATAAATCTTTCTATACTCTCTCTTGGTGCCCGCATCGGAACTCTGGCATTTACCGTGCCGTCATATTTTACTTCTAAACCCAGCGTCTTTCTTTTCGATCGTATAATTGGAATCTCTATTATTTCATCATCCGTCTGTAAAATGTATTTCATTCTTTTTCTCTGTCTTCTCCTAACTCCGAATCATATTTCTCTTTTTTTGATATCGAAAAAAAGACAGAAATCAAATCGATTTCTGTCTTTAACTCCCCGAGTTGGGTTCGAACCAACGACCCTTCGGTTAACAGCCGAATGCTCTACCACTGAGCTATCGAGGAATACTTATATAGTATAAACCCTTTTATCATTTTT
>JBNMJT010000032.1:0-20252 GCA_050873945.1 Dorea sp. | reverse complement strand
CAGGGACGTATTCCTGCAGTGTGCAGTAAGGTTACTACAGTAACAACACCGGGAGAATCCATCGATGTAGTTGTTACAGACTATGGTGTGGCAGTCAACCCTGCAAGACCAGATCTTTTAGAAGCATTAAAAGAAGCCGGCAATATCCCGCTTCATACAATCGAAGAATTAAGAGATATGGCGTATGCAATCACAGGAGAACCGGAACCGGTACAGTTTGGTGACAGAATTGTAGGAATCATCGAAGGCCGTGACGGTACGGTCATGGATGTGGTACGTCAGGTAAAAGAATTCGAATACTAAAAAGGAGAAATCAAGAATGGTTAAATTATATGATGGCGGAGCTTATCTGGTAAATGGTGATACCATCGTACCGGAAAAAGAAGCGGAAAAAGTAGAATCTCTGACAGGGAAGAAAGCTTCGAAAGAAGAAGCAAGAAAAGGTACTATCGCATATGGCATCATGGAGGCGCATAACACCTCTGGAAATATGGAAAACTTAAAGATCAAGTTCGATGCAATGGCATCACATGATATCACATTTGTCGGAATCATCCAAACAGCGAAAGCTTCCGGAATGGAGAAATTCCCGATTCCTTATGTCCTTACAAATTGTCATAACTCATTGTGTGCCGTTGGTGGAACCATCAATGAAGATGACCATATGTTTGGTCTGTCCGCTGCAAAGAAATACGGCGGAATCTATGTGCCGCCGCATATCGCTGTCATTCATCAGTATATGCGTGAGATGCATGCAGGATGTGGCAAGATGATCCTTGGATCTGACTCTCATACCCGTTACGGAGCACTTGGAACCATGGCAATCGGAGAAGGCGGCGGAGAGCTGGTAAAACAGCTTCTGTGTGACACTTATGACGTTGCATGTCCAGGTGTAGTCGGAATCTATCTGGATGGAAAACCGAATCCATGGGTAGGTCCGCAGGATATCGCACTGGCAATTATCGGTGAAGTATTCAAAAACGGTTATGTAAAGAACAAAGTTATGGAGTTCGTAGGACCTGGTGTATCCAGCATGACAACGGATTACCGAAATGGTATCGACGTTATGACAACAGAGACAACCTGTCTGTCATCGATCTGGAGAACAGATGAAGATACGAAGAAGTTCCTTACAACTCATGGAAGAGCCGATGCTTACAAGGAACTGAACCCTGCAGATGTAGCATATTATGACGGTATGGTATACGTAGACTTAAGTACTGTAAAACCTATGATTGCGCTGCCATTCCATCCAAGCAACACGTATGAGATCGATGAACTGAATGCAAACCTTTCTGATATCCTTCACGGAGTAGAGGAAGAAGCAGCCAAGATCTCACAGGGAAGAGCAGAGTTCCATCTGACAGATAAGATCACAGACAAAGGACTCCAGGTACAGCAGGCAGTCATTGCAGGATGTGCCGGCGGTAACTATACAAACGTTGTTGAAGCTGCCAATGCACTTCGTGGCAAGAATACAGGAAGCGGTGAGTTCAGCCTGGCTGTATATCCATCTTCACAGCCTGTATTTATCAACCTGACAAAACAGGGATACATTGCAGACCTGCTGGAAGCAGGTGCGATCATCCGTACTGCATTCTGCGGACCATGCTTCGGAGCCGGAGACACACCATGTAATGACGGCTTAAGTATCCGCCACACAACCAGAAACTTCCCGAACCGTGAAGGAAGCAAACCGGGTAACGGACAGATGTCAGCCGTAGCACTGATGGATGCAAGATCAATTGCAGCAACAGCAGCAAACGGAGGAATCCTGACTTCAGCCGAAACATTAGACTGCTGGGGCGATGTACCGGAATATGAATTCGATCCATCTGTATACAACAAGAGAGTATATTACGGATTCCAGAAAGGTGACGAAGAAAAATCACTGGTATATGGTCCGAACATCAAAGACTGGCCGGAGATGAGCCCTCTGACAGACAATATCCTTCTGAAGGTATGCTCTAAGATTTTAGATCCAGTTACTACAACAGACGAACTGATTCCATCAGGAGAGACTTCTTCATTCAGGTCCAATCCGCTGGGACTTGCAGAGTTCACACTCTCAAGAAGAGATCCGGAGTATGTAGGACGTTCCAAAGAAGTAGATAAGATCGAAAAAGCAAGAGTAGCCGGAGAAGATGTCACAAAGGCAGAACCGGAACTTGTAAAAGTATATGAAAAGATCCATACAATCGCCGGCCAGGAAAAAGTCCTTCCGGTAGAAACAGAAGTAGGAAGTATGATCTACGCTGTAAAACCAGGAGACGGATCCGCCAGAGAACAGGCAGCAAGCTGTCAGAGAGTCATCGGTGGTCTTGCAAATATCACAAAAGAATATGCAACCAAGAGATACCGTTCCAATGTTATGAACTGGGGAATGATCCCATTCCAGATGAAGGGAGAACCGGAGTTTGAGGTTGGTGATTATATCTATGTACCGGATGTAAGAAAAGCACTGGACGGTGATATGAAAGATATCAAAGCATATGTGATCGGTGATGAAGTAAAAGAGATTTCTCTCTATGTCGCCGATATGACAGAAGATGAGAAGAAGATCGTGAAGGCAGGATGCCTGATCAATTACAACCGAAGCCGTTAACCGTCAAGATAATTGACAATTGTTATATCTCCAACCAAAGAGCCGCAGGCAGCCATGAGCCTGCGGCTCTTTATCGTTATTATAATAAAGCAATTCGCACAGGGAATATATGGATAACCAACGGGAATTAGATTCTGTAAAGTACCTCTGTTATAGTAAAGACAGGAAGAAAAAGAAAACGCAGTCAAGAATGATACAGGAGGAATTACAATGATGAAAAACAGACATTACAGAACAGGTGTAACCAGTAATATTTTCGGAAGTTATGTTATGAACATGAAGTATGTACCTGGAAGGGAAGAAAAAGAAGATGCAGGAGCAAAAGAAAGAGAAAGACATCTGTTTGAGATGGTCGATGACTATATCGAGCAGGCATAAAACAGAGAAAAAAGAAACGGAACGCATCGCCGGATATATCAGGAATGCACTTCTTGGGGAAGTCTTTACCACACCCAAGCCGGGACTTGTAGACCTGTGGGACAGCGGGGCACACACGGACATGAACTGGATCACATTCCAGAAAAGTACAGAGGCTGTGACACCTTATCTGACGCAGATGTATGAGACCGGATATGAATTCTCTGGAAAGTCAGGACAGGATTCTACGGAACAGCTGTTCCATATGATCCGGGACATTGGCCGGAAGGCGGAGAAGGCAATGTACCGGGCTACGGCCGGGGTGAACACGCATAAAGGAATGATATTTTCGATGGGGATCCTGTGTGCATCATATGGATACTGTAAGAGAAGAAAAGTACAGGGACAAAAGATACGGGTAAATGATATTCTCGATACAGCAAAGCAGATGACCGGAAGGGTTCTGGCGGAAGAACTGAAGACTCTGGAAGAGCAAAGAATGCCGCAGACGAATGGCGAACGTCTCCTGTCGGAATCCGGTGAACGGGGGATCCGCGGGGAAGTGTTAGACGGGTTCCCGGTTGTCCGGGATGTGGCATATCCGGAGTTGTCAGAAGCGATGAAGCGGAAAGAAACGGATCCGGTCATCTGCCAGAGCCAGGTTAATCTGCAGGTTCTGCTTTCGATTATGAAGAACCTTCGTGATACCAACATACTGAACCGGGGACAGGAATCGGGGCTTGTCTGGGTACAGCAGGAGGCAGAACGCATTCTGAGGCTTGGCGGCGCATTTTCAGATGCAGGTATGGACCGGATCATCCATATGAATCAGGAATGCATCCGCCGCAATCTTAGTTCCGGCGGGGCGGCAGACCAGCTGGCGCTGACACTTTTTTTGTGGCAGATAGAGCATG
This sequence comes from Dorea sp., assembly GCA_050873945.1. Lineage (GTDB taxonomy): Bacteria > Bacillota > Clostridia > Lachnospirales > Lachnospiraceae > Dorea_A. The sequence goes on along the minus strand of JBNMJT010000032.1, from coordinate 16,376 downwards.
GCAGGGAAATCCCTGTCTACTGTCCAAAATGTACCAGTGAAAAAACATGCCGATGAATGACAGCAAAAAAAGAAAGAAATTTGGGCAGAAATATAGTTGCAATTGTTTTCCTTGTTATATATAATGAATAAAGTTTTGCGAGAAAAGACTCTGAAGCAATATCAGGGTCTTTTCTTAACGTAAACATATTGAAAAAGAAAGTAACTGGAAAAGAATGATACACAAAAGACACAGGAAAAGGAGGAAAACAGGATGGAAAAAGATATGACGGCCGGAAGCCCCGGGAAGATCATTTTCAATTTTACAATGCCGATCTTTATCGGTAATATCTTTCAGCAGTTTTATAATATGGCAGATACGGTGATCGTCGGGAAATTTGTCGGTAATGCGGCACTGGCGGCGGTAGGAGCCTGTGGAACACTGGTATTTCTGATCATTGGATTCCTGCAGGGAGTTACGGCGGGATTTACAGTTGTCACAGCACAGCATTTTGGGGCCGGGAATATGAAGGCAATGAGAAAATCAGTGGCATCCGGTGCGGTACTTACGGGAATCGTAACGGTTATTCTCACATTACTTAGCATGCTCAGTATGGCGAAGGTTCTGCATCTGATGAACACACCATCGGATATGTACGGAGAAGCATACGGATATATCATGGTAATCTGCGGCGGAATTGTAGCACAGGCACTTTACAATTACCTTGCAAGTGTATTAAGAGCACTGGGCGACAGTAAGCGCCCGCTATATTTCCTTGTTATTGCAGCGCTTTTGAATATTGTGCTGGATCTGGTGTTCATCATCGTATTTGGAATGGGAGCAGCAGGAGCAGCCTATGCGACGGTGATCGCACAGGGAATTTCGGGAATCCTGTGTCTGTTCTATATTGCAAAAAAGGTACCGGCACTGCATTTACACAAAGAAGACTGGGAAATGGATCGGAATCTGGCCGGATGGCAGCTGAAGATCGGACTTCCGATGGCATTCCAGTACTCGATCACTGCAATCGGAACGATCGTTGTGCAGTCCTGCCTGAATATCCTTGGCTCGACAGCAGCAGCCGGATTTGCGGCAGCAAGTAAGATTGAACAGGTATTTACGCAGGCATATGTCGCACTTGGAACAACCATGGGGACTTATTGTGCACAGAATATGGGGGCCGGAAAATATACAAGGATCCGTAAAGGATTCAAAAGCGCTACGCTGATCGGATTCATTTATGCGGTTGTTACCGGCGCAGTCATTTTCTTCGGTGGAAAATATATGACTGTGTTCTTTGTATCGGAAAATCTGGACCAGATCATGAGATATGTAGACATCTATCTGAGATGTGTCAGCGTATCTTTCATTCCTCTTGCGGTCGTGAACCTCTACCGGAACGGAATCCAGGGAATGGGTTACGGTCTGCTTCCGATGACGGCGGGAATTGCGGAACTGGTAGGACGAAGCGGAGCGGCCCTGATCGCTTCACATTTTGGAAGCTATATGGGAATCTGTCTGGCATCTCCGGCGGCATGGGTACTGGCGGGTACGCTTCTGATTGTCATGTACTTTAAGATCATGAAGGGGAAGAAAGACAGAAATTTAGAAAATTAGATAGAAAACTGAAAAGCGAATTGTTATAATAAAATGTACGAATAAAAATAGAAATGTTGATGGGTGAAACAGCATGAATCAAAGAGTAATAAAAAAAGTCCGCTGTAATATCTGCTCGGCAGGCTGCCCGATCGATGCTTATGTAGAAGACGGAAAGCTTGTGTCGGTAGAAGGCAGCCGGGATCTTCCGGGGCAGAGTGGGGGATTATGTTCCAAAGGAGCGGCTTCCAGACAGTATGTTTATAACAAAGACAGGATCCTGTATCCGATGAAACGGACCGGGGAAAAAGGAAGCGGGGAATTCGAACGTATATCCTGGGATGAGGCATATCAGATGATTGCAGAGAATCTTCTCAGGATCAAAAAAGAATACGGTCCGCAGGCAGCAGCATTTTATGCGGGATATCCGAAATGGTACAGACCGGCCCTTCTGAGGCTTGCCAATGCCTACGGTTCGCCGAATTACTGTACAGAATCCAGTACGTGTTTTCAGTCGGCAGCTATGGCATGGAGATCCATTTATGGAAATGGCATCTGCTTTCCGGATCTGATGCATGCACAGACGGTTCTGGTATGGAGTAACAACCTGTATCATTCCAATGCAGGAATGGCAAGACCGTATCAGGCTTTGAAAGCACGCGGAGCGAAGATCATAGCCGTAGATCCAAGAGAGACCGTAACGACGCAGGCGGCAGATATTCATCTGAAACTTCTGCCGGGAACAGACGGGGCACTGGCACTGTCTATGGCACAGGTGATCATAGAAGAAGGACTGTATGATAAAGAATTTGTAGAAAAATATGTATATGGTTTTGAAGAGTATAAAGCGTATGTGAATCAGTTTCCACCGGAAAAAGCAGAGAAGATCACCGGCGTAGATAAGAAACTGATCCGTGAAGCTGCCAGAATGTATGCATCTAACGGGCCTGCCGGGGTGATGTTTTCGGCATCTCCGGTTGTACATAATATCAATGGAATGCAGAATTACCGGGCAGTGATGTGTCTGATCGCACTTACCGGTAACTATGATATCCCGGGAGGAAATCCTTCAAGACCGGGGCCGGTGTCTCCGTGTAATGAATACGGAAAAGTAAAACGGCTGGATACAATAGAAGCCATTGGAGAGAAAGATTTTCCTGCATGGTTCGATCTGCCATGTGAGGAGGCACAGTGTACAAGAATTGCAGATTATATTCTGGATGAGGATCCGTATCCGCTGAAAGCGGTAATCGGATTCGGCCTGAATCATAGAATGTGGCCGGAGCCGGAGCATTTCCAGGAAGCATTAAAAGCGCTGGATTTTTATGTGAATGTAGATCTGTTTTTCTCGGATTCAAGCAAGATGGCAGACCTGGTTCTTCCGGCTGCGTCTTCCTTTGAACGGGATGTTGTACTGAATGGACGGGGAGGTATGTTCTTCCTGTCGGAAAAAGCAATCGAACCGGTCGGAGAGGCGAAGAATGATATTGAGATCATGATCGGAATGCTTCATGCCATGCATTTGCATGACGAAGCACTGGAACATGGCTATGAAAAATATATGGAATATATACTGGAACCATCCGGGATCACGCTGGAAGAACTGCGGGCACATCCGGAAGGAGTAAAAGGACGGGTAATTATTCCACCCGCATTTAAGACGTATGAAAAAGAAGGATTCCATACACCATCCGGGAAGGTGGAATTTGTATCACAGATACTCGAACGTTATAAAGACAGTCATGGATATTCAGGACTTCCGGAATACAGAGATTTCCGTGAGGTATGGGAGATCGACAGAGAAGAATATCCGCTGATCTTAAACACAGGATCAAGAAAACCACAGTTTTTCCATGCAAGAACATACCGGGTACCGTGGCTTGCGGGACTGGAGAAAGCAACACTGGTAGAGATTCATCCGGAAGATGCAGAAAAATATGGTATTGAAGATGGTGATATGGTAAGAGTATCTTCACCGGTGGGAAGTATCTGCGGAATTGCGGCAGTCTACCTGAACAGCCAGCCGGGGATCATACACATTTATCATGGCAATGCAAAGGGAGAGGCGAATGACCTGATCGACAGGAATTATCTGGATCCAATCTCGGGATTCCCGGGCTATAAGAGTTATTTCTGCAAAGTCGAGAAAGAAAAAGGAGAGGTGAAGGCATGAGTTATCGATTAAAATTCGATCCCGGTAAATGTGTCGGCTGCTATGCCTGTCATATGGCCTGTCTGGATGCACACCATGATGTGGAAGATGTAGAGGCAAAGAGTCACCGGACGATAAAAAAAGTAGTAAAAGATCAGTTTGAGAAGAATATTTGTCCGGGATGTGTCCACTGCGGCATCTGTATCAAAGCCTGTCCGGTACAGGCAATTTACAAAGACCAGGAGACGGGATTTGTACTGACAGAGAAAGAAAAATGTATTGGCTGTCATGCATGTGAAAAGGTCTGTCCGAAAGATGTGATCCATTTTGATGCAGACGGGAAAATGGAAAAATGTGACGGATGTATCGAAAGAATCCGTGAAGGACGGGAACCTGCCTGTGTGAGAGTCTGCTTCCCGGGAGCAATCACGATAGAAGAAGTAAAATAAAAACGGTGAGAGATATAACACTGGGAGATTACTTTGGGATAAAGATGATAGATAAAAGAAAGACAGATAAAGAGAGATAAGGATAAAGGCGTATGTTAAAAATTAGGGAATATGTGAAAGCAGAAAGCCTGGAACAGGCATATGAGCTGAACCAGAAGAGGACGAACTGCATTCTGGGCGGCATGCTGTGGCTTAAGATGTCGAACCGGAATGTACAGAAAGCAATCGATCTGTCCGGTCTCGGTCTGGATCAGATTGAAGAGACAGAAGAAGAATTCCGGATCGGATGTATGACGACACTTCGTGCACTGGAATGCCACGAAGGACTCAATCAGTGGTGTGACGGAGCGGTAAAAGATGCGGTCAGAGATATTGTCGGTGTGCAGTTCCGCAACCTTGCAACGATCGGTGGAAGTATATTCGGAAGATATGGGTTCTCGGATGTACTGATTGTATTTCTTGCCATGGACAGTTATGTAGAACTGTATAAAGGCGGGATCGTTCCGTTACAGGAATTTGCACAGATGAAAAGAGACAACGATATTCTCGTAAGAGTGATCGTGAAGAAAGATGATGGGAAAAAGATCTATCTGGCTCATCGTAATTCCAAGACAGATTTTCCGGTACTGACATGTGCGGTTTCGGTAAATGCGGAAAACGGATGTGCATGTATCGGTGCAAGACCGCAGAAGGCAGTCCGCCTGGAACTGACAGAAGCGGTCAGAGAAAAAGTATGGAGCGGAGTCTGTACGGAAGAAGAGATGAAGAAAGAGGCAGAATGTCTTGCCGCGCAGGTGAAGACAGACAGTAATATGCGTGCGGGAAAGGAATTCAGAAGCCGTCTGGCATATGTACTGATCCGCAGGGCGCTGGAAGCACTGAATGCAAAAGGAGGAGATCAGTAGGATATGAAAGTAAAGATTCTTTTAAATGGAACAATGAGAGAAGCAGAGATATCCAGTGATCAGCTTCTGATCGATTTCGTCAGAGATCATGGATGCTACAGTGTGAAACGCGGATGTGAGACATCGAACTGCGGTCTGTGTACGGTATTTGTAGATGATAAACCGGTATTATCCTGTTCGATGCTGACAGCCAGAGTCGACGGATGTAAGGTAGATACGTTAGAAGGACTTCAGGAAGAAGCAAAAGAATTCGGTGCATTTATCGCAGACCAGGGGGCAGAACAGTGTGGTTTCTGCAATCCGGGAATGATCATGAATGCAATTGCCATGTTCCGCGAGAATCCGGAGCCGACCAGAGAAGAGATCAAGGCATATCTTGCAGGAAATCTCTGCAGATGTTCCGGATATGAAGGACAGCTTCGTGCAATGGAAGCATTTATCGAATACAGAAAGAAAGGAGAGAGATCATGAAAGCAGTCGGACAACCGATAAGAAAAAAAGACGCAATGGCACTGGTGACAGGAAAACCGGTATTCATGGATGATCTTGCTCCGAAGGACTGTCTGATCGTAAAGGTACTCAGAAGCCCGCACGCCAATGCGATCGTAAAATCAGTAAAGACAGATGTGGCAAAAAGAGTGCCGGGGATCGAAGATATCTATACGTGGGAAGATGTGCCGCAGGAGAGATTCACGACAGCAGGACAGACATACCCGGAGCTCAGCCCGTATGACCGTCTGATCCTTGACCAGCATGTCAGATATGTGGGAGATCCTGTAGCGATCGTGGCAGGAGAGAATGAAGCGTGTGTGGATAAAGCTCTTAAGATGCTGAAAGTAGAATATGAGGTACTTCCGGCGGTGCTGGATTTCCATACAGCAAAAGATAACGAAGTACTGGTGCATCCGGAAGACAACTGGAAGGCACTTTGCCAGGTTGGCGCAGATAATAAGCGGAATTTATGTGCATGCGACAGCACGGAAGACGGGGATGTAGAGGCGGTACTTGCTGACTGTGATGAAGTTGTGGAAGGGACATACCATGTAAGAGCAGCACAGCAGGCTATGATGGAGACATTCCGTACGACATGCTTTATGGATGCTTACGGAAGACTGAACATCTTAAGTTCTACACAGATTGTATATCATGTAAGACGTATCATTTCCAATGCGCTTGGAATTCCGAAATCCAAGATCCGTGTCAGCAAACCGAGAATCGGAGGCGGATTCGGGGCAAAACAGTCGGTTGTAGCGGAATTGTTCCCGGCATTTGTTACATGGAAGACGGGAAAAGCTTCGAAGATGATCTTCACAAGAGAGGAATCGCAGATCGCATCGTCTCCGAGACATGAGATGGAAGTGCATGTCCGTCTGGGTGCATCGAAGGAAGGAAAGATCCGTGCGATCGATGTATATACATTGTCGAATACAGGAGCTTACGGAGATCACGGACCGACGACCGTTGGATTGTCCGGTCATAAATCGATCCCGTTGTACAGTTCGGCAGAGGCACACCGTTTTACATACGATGTTGTGTATACCAATCATATGGCTGCCGGAGCATATAGAGGATATGGTGCGACACAGGGACTTTTCGCAGTAGAATCTGCCGTGAATGAGATGGCAGAACGATTACATATCGATCCGGTAGAATTCCGTCTGAAAAATATAGTAAGAGAATGCGATGTGATGCCTGCATATTACGGTGAGACGGCACAGAGCTGTGCACTTGACCGCTGCCTGGAGCGGACTGCGGAACTGATCGGCTGGAAGGACAAGTATCCGTGCAAAGATATGGGAAATGGCAAAGTCCGAAGCGTCGGTATTGCAATGGCAATGCAGGGTTCCGGAATCTCGGGCGTAGACGTCGGCTCTGCGACGATCAAGATGAATGATGACGGATTCTATACACTGATGATCGCGGCAGCAGATATGGGTACGGGATGTGATACGATCCTGGCACAGATGGCAGCAGAGTGTCTGGACTGCCCGGTGGAAAGAATCGAAGTGCTTGGCGCAGATACCGATGCGTCTCCGTATGATTCCGGATCTTATGCATCAAGTACCACTTATGTAACGGGAAAAGCAGTAGAGAAGGCCTGCCAGAAGCTGATTGCCAGAATTCTTGAGATCGCGTCCGGAATGCTGGATGCCCCGGTAGAAGAACTGGAATTCGCAAGCGACCATGTAGAGTGGCCGAAAGAACAGAAGAGCGTGTCACTGGAAGACATCGGTACGAAATCCATGTGTGGCAATGGCTGTGCGCTTGAAGTGACAGAAAGTAATACATCTCCGACATCACCGCCGCCATTCATGGCAGGAGCCGTAGAGATCGAACTCGATAAAGAGACCGGTCATGTGGAAATCCTGGATTATAAGGCTGTCGTAGACTGTGGAACCGTAGTCAATCCGAATCTTGCAAGAGTGCAGGCAGAAGGCGGACTTGTACAGGGAATCGGAATGACACTTTATGAAAATATCCAGTACAACGAAAAGGGAAGAATGCTGAATAATTCTTTCATGCAGTATAAAGTACCATCCAGACGAGATATGGGAAATCTGCAGGTCGAATTTGAAAGCAGTTATGAACCGACCGGTCCGTTCGGTGCCAAATCCATCGGAGAGATCGTAATTAACACTCCGGCACCGGCACTGGCACAGGCAATTGCGAATGCAACCGGCATCTGGTTCAAAGATCTTCCGATCACCAGCGAACAGATTGCAATGGGCGTTCTGGAGAAAGAACTGGCAAAATAAAATATATTAGAAAAATATATAGTGAAACTACTTGCAATCATACGCAAAAGTTATTACAATATTGGGTAACGTTTAGAAAAATATGTGGAGGCCGCTAAGATGCAGTTATTAAAAGACAGAATCCGCAAGGATGGCAAGATAAAAGAAGGAAATGTCTTAAAAGTGGACAGCTTTCTGAATCATCAGATGGATGTAAAGTTATTTCAGGAGATTGGAAAAGAGTTCAAGAGAAGATTTGCAGATGAGGAGATCACAAAGATTCTTACAATAGAAGCTTCCGGTATCGGTATCGCATGCGTTGCAGCAGAAGTGTTTGATGTTCCTGTAGTATTTGCGAAGAAGACACAGACAAAAAACATTGCCGGAGATGTGTACACTACAAAAGTAGAATCATTCACACACGGAAGAGTGTATGACATTATTGTTTCCAAAGAATTCCTCGGAAAAGGCGACAAGGTACTTCTGATCGATGATTTCCTTGCGAATGGAAAAGCCCTGGAAGGACTTGCAGAACTGGTTACAAAGTCAGGAGCCGAGCTTGTCGGAGCCGGAGTTGTGATCGAGAAAGGATTCCAGGTCGGAGGAGATATCATCCGTTCCAAAGGTATTCATCTGGAGTCACTGGCAATCGTAGAAAGCATGGATGAAAAGACAGGAGAAGTGGTTTTCCGCGGCTAATAGATAAAAATTCAAAGGATTTTTAAGGGAATGTGAGGCTTTCATATTCCCTTTTTTTTATTCCTATGCTATACTTTATGATAAGTATGTGAATGCATAAAGAGAACTTATAGTAAGGAGTAAGAACTTATGAAAAGAGTATTGTTAAAACTCAGCGGGGAGGCTCTCGCAGGCGATAAAAAGACAGGATTTGACGAAGCTACCTGCATGGGTGTAGCAAAGCAGGTAAAAGAACTTGTAGATGATGGGGTACAGGTTGCGATCGTAACAGGCGGAGGTAACTTCTGGAGAGGAAGAACCAGTGAGACGATCGACCGTGTGAAAGCTGACCAGATCGGAATGCTGGCAACTGTTATGAACTGTATTTATGTATCTGATATTTTCCGTTATGCGGGAATGGAGACAGAAGTATTTACACCATTCGTATGCGGTGCATTTACGACACTGTTTTCAAAAGATGCAGCAGTAAAAGCCCTGAATGAAGGAAAGGTTATCTTCTTTGCAGGCGGAACAGGACATCCATATTTCTCAACAGATACAGGAGCTGTCCTGAAGGCAATCGAGATCGAAGCAGATGCAATGTTACTTGCAAAAGCAATCGACGGAATCTATGACAGTGATCCGAAGGTGAATCCGGAAGCGAAGAAGTATGATGAAATCTCAATTCAGGAGATCATCGACAAGAAGCTGATGGCAGTAGACCTTACCGCTTCTATCATGTGCCTGGAAAATAAGATGCCGATGCTGGTATTCGGTCTGAACGAAGAGAACAGCATTGTTGAGACGATGAAGGGAACATTCACAGGAACGAAAGTGACTGTATAGGAGATGGAACAGGCTGTTTTAAGAGCCCGGAGTTTGAAAATAAAGAATAGAAAATGCAGATAAAAGGAGAACATATTATGAATGAAAGATTAAAACCATTTGAAGAAAAGATGCAGAAAACGATCGGAAATCTGGACAGTGAACTTTCTGCAATCCGTGCAGGACGTGCGAATCCAAACGTATTAAATAAAATCATGGTAGATTATTACGGAACACCGACACCAATCCAGCAGGTAGCGAACGTATCTGTACCGGAAGCACGTATGATCCAGATCCAGCCATGGGAGAAAAAAATGGTAAGAGAGATCGAGAAAGCAATCATGACTTCTGATCTTGGAATCAATCCGACGAATGACGGAACAACTGTACGTCTTCTTTTCCCGGAACTTACAGAGGACCGCAGAAAAGAACTGGTAAAAGATGTTAAGAAAAAAGGAGAAGCTGCAAAAGTTGCAATCCGTAACATCCGCCGTGACGGAATCGATTCAGTTAAGAAACTGAAAGGTTCAGATGTGTCAGAAGATGAAATGAAGGATATGGAAGATGATCTTCAGAAACTGACAGACAAATATGTAAAAGAAGTAGATAAAGCAGTAGAAGCAAAATCAAAAGAGGTTATGACAGTATAAGACCTGTAAGAGATAAAAGCAGTATACAGCAGAAGGGGGATAAGATCCAGAGGCTCTGGAAACTGTCCCCTCTGTTCTTGTATACATAAGTATGCATGGCGGGAAAATAAAAATATAGATTTCCGGTTATGCAGGAATACGATTGATTATTTAGGAGGAAAAGATCATATGAATGTACCGCAGCATGTTGCAATCATATTGGATGGAAACGGACGCTGGGCGAAGGCAAAAGGAATGCCGCGTAATTACGGCCATGCACAGGGCAGTAAGAATGTAGAGCGTATCTGCGAGGAAGCATGGAGAATGGGGATTAAGTACCTGACGGTCTATGCATTTTCAACAGAGAACTGGAACCGTCCGGATGATGAAGTGAATGCACTGATGAAGCTTTTGCGCAATTATATGAAGACATGTCTGAAGACGGCAGCGAAGAACGATATGAAGGTCCGTGTGATCGGTGATATCACCAGACTGGATGAAGATATTCAGAAGAGAATTCTGGAACTGGAAGAGGCAACGAAGAATAACGGAGGTCTGAATTTCCAGATTGCGATCAATTATGGAAGCCGTGATGAGATGGTCCGTGCGATCCGTAAGCTTGCAAAGGATTGTGTAGACGGGAAGGTGAATCCAGATGAGATTGAAGAGCAGACATTTGAGCAGTATCTGGATACAAAGGGAATTCCGGATCCTGACCTGATGATCCGTACCAGCGGGGAACTCAGACTTTCCAACTATCTGTTATGGCAGCTGGCGTATACAGAGTTTTATTTTACAGATGTTCCATGGCCGGATTTCAGCAAAGAAGAGCTGGAAAAGGCAATTGAAACATACAATCACCGTGACAGACGTTATGGCGGTGTGAAGGAGGAAGAAGAACAGAATGTTTAAGACAAGATTATTAAGTGGAATTGTTCTGGTCATTATCCTGATTGCGACAGTTGGAACCGGCGGCGGATTATTGTTCGGTTTTCTGGCGCTGATCAGTCTGATCGGATTGTCGGAACTTTATAAAGTTGTGGATGTACAGAACAAGATATTAGGCCTTACCGGTTATCTGGCAGCCGTTGTATATTACGGAATCTTATATACCGGACAGATGCAGTATGTAACATTTCTTACCATTGCATTTCTGGTTGTACTGATGGCGGTATATGTATTTTCATTCCCGACATTTAAAGCAGAACAGGTGATGACGGTATTCTTTGGCGTATTCTATGTTGCAGTGATGTTATCCTATGTATATCAGACGAGAATGCTGGATGACGGAGCAGTGGCAGTATGGCTCATCTTCTTAAGTTCATGGGGATGCGATACCTGTGCGTACTGTGCGGGTATGCTTCTTGGAAAGCATAAGATGGCACCGAAGTTAAGCCCGAAGAAATCGGTAGAAGGCGGAATCGGCGGAATTGTGGGAGCAGCGCTTCTCGGGGCAATCTTTGCATTTGCGGCAAATAAGATCACGGGAGCAGGCGTGAATCCGGGACAGTATGCGATCATCTGCGGAGTCGGCGGTATGATCTCACAGATCGGTGATCTGGCAGCATCTGCGATCAAACGTAATCATGACATCAAAGACTATGGAAAACTGATTCCGGGACATGGCGGAATCCTTGACAGATTTGACAGTGTTATCTTTACTGCACCGATCATTTATTATCTTGCAACATTCCTTGCAGGCAGATTGTAGGAGGTTCGTATGAAAAAGATAGCAATTTTAGGTTCGACAGGTTCGATCGGAACACAGACACTGGAAGTGGTAAGAGAGAATGGAGATATCGAAGTACTCGGACTGGCAGCTGGAAGTAATATTAAGATGCTGGAAGAACAGATCCGGGAATTCCATCCGCAGATCGTGGCCGTATGGTCGGAAGAAAAAGCAGACGAATTACGTGTGAATGTCGCAGATACGGATACGAAGATCGTTGCAGGCATGGACGGACTTCTGGAAGTTGCAACCATGAACGGTACAGAGATTCTGGTAACAGCGGTTGTCGGTATGATCGGTATCCGTCCGACGATCGAGGCAATCAAGGCAGGAAAAGACATTGCACTTGCCAATAAAGAGACACTGGTAACAGCCGGACATATCATTATGCCGCTGGCAAAAGAGATGGGAGTATCGATCCTTCCGGTAGACAGTGAGCACAGTGCCATCTTCCAGTCATTACAGGGAAACAGTCACGGAGCACTTCATAAGATCCTTTTGACGGCATCCGGCGGTCCGTTCCGTGGAAAAAAATCGGAAGAACTGATGGAGATCAAAGTGGAAGATGCATTGAAGCATCCAAACTGGTCAATGGGACGTAAGATCACGATCGATTCCTCTACCATGGTCAATAAAGGTCTTGAGGTCATTGAGGCCAAGTGGTTATTTAACGTGGATGTGGATCAGGTACAGGTTGTGGTACAGCCGCAGAGTATCATTCATTCCATGGTAGAATATGTGGACGGTGCGATCATTGCAGAGCTTGGAACACCGGATATGAAGCTTCCGATTCAGTATGCATTATACTATCCGGAGAGAAGATTCCTTCCGGGCGACAGAGTAGATTTCTGGACACTGGGCAAACTGGAATTCGAGAAGCCGGATACAGACACTTTCTATGGACTGGAGCTTGCATACGAGGCAGGAAGAAAGGGCGGAAGCCTTCCAACTGTGTTCAATGCGGCAAATGAACTTGCAGTCAGCCAGTTCCTCAACAGAGAGATCAAGTATCTGGAGATCACGGAGATCATCGAAGACTGTATGAAAGCACACAAAAATATTGAAAATCCAACGCTGGAACAGATTCTGGAGACAGAAGCAGCGACCTATGAGAGAATCAACAGCAGGAGGTAATTGGAAATTTGGGAATTATATTAGCAATCTTGTTATTCAGCTTCATCATATTTTTTCATGAGCTGGGACATTTTTTGCTGGCGAAGAAAAATGGAATTGATGTAGATGAGTTTGCTATAGGAATGGGACCGGCAATTTATTCAAAAGAATATAAAGGGACCAGATATGCCGTGCGAATCCTTCCAATCGGAGGATTCTGCGCAATGGGGGAAGACGAGGAAGCCAATGACTCGCCGAATAACTTTAATAACAAATCCGTATGGGCGAGAATTTCCGTCATAGCGGCAGGACCGGTGTTCAACTTTATCCTGGCATTTATCTTTGCAGTGATCATAACGGCGATGGTCGGTTACGATAAGCCGGTGATCGGAGCGGTGGAATCCGGATATCCGGCAGCAGAAGTTGGACTGAAAAAGGGTGACGAGATCGTGAAGATGGGGAATAAAAAGATCCATATCTTCCGTGAAGTCAGCTTTTATAATCAGTTCCACTCCGATGAAGATGTGGTTGTCACCGTGTTAAGAAACGGAAAAGAGAAGACCGTCACACTGACACCGAAGATGGACAAAGAACTGGGATATAAGAGGCTTGGAATCGGAAGTTCCGGCTACACCAAAGCCAATGCACTGACGGCAGTTGAATATGGCGGCTATGAAGTGAAATTCTGGATCTGCACGACACTGGACAGTCTGAAGATGTTAGTGACCAGGCAGATCGGAGTGAATGAACTTTCCGGACCGGTCGGGATCGTCAATACGGTGGACACAACCTATCAGCAGAGCCGTTCGTACGGAGTGTTTGTGGTCATTGTGGAGATGCTGAATCTGGCAATTCTGTTGTCGGCAAACCTTGGTGTGATGAACCTGCTGCCGCTTCCGGCACTGGACGGAGGACGTCTGGTGTTCCTGATCATTGAGGCAATCAGAGGCAAGCGCGTGCCGCCGGAGAAGGAAGGATATGTGCATTTCGCAGGAATCGTGCTGTTGATGGCATTGATGGTGTTTGTGATGTTTAATGATGTGCACCGGATATTCTTTGGGGGATAGAAGAAAAATTTTAAAAATCGGAAAGAAATCAAAAATGAGATCTTTCCGATTTTTTTGATGCCAAAGTATGCAAGAGTTTTCAGGACAACTCGGCAATCCGTGACACCCCAACATATATCTCCGATATCTTATACCACGTCGTATAATCAACCTCTCCGGTCTGAGGCAGCCCGAAGACCTTCTGGAATACCCGGACAGATTCAGCGGTTGCCGGTCCATAGATACCATCGGCAGTGATCTTCGGGATAGCCGGATAAGCACCGGCAATCACATTTAACTGTTCCTGCATCTGCCGGACCTTGCTGCCGGAGGAACCAATCTCCAGTGTATAACCAGGCCAGGAAGACGGGATGCCGGAGATGGCTTCGGCGGTGTTGATGTACATGTCGTCACCGTAATAGTAACGGAGAATTTCGATAGGGGAGTAGCCCTGGTCACCTAATGCCTTGGAACCCCATTGTGTCATCCAATTCGGACACTGCACCTGCCGCCCGTCGCAATACTGCGTCAGTATCGGCTGTTTCACATTCGGTCTGGACAGATAATCAGCAAATAACTCATCCACGATCACAGAGATCGTATCATAGATATTCCGCTCCGGGATCCACTTGTGGTCAAATGCAGTTGAAGAAGTAATCGTAAAATCATATCCACGGTTGCGGTAGAATTCCGTATACACCCGGTTCAGTGTAAAAGACATGATTGCCAGTACATTTGCCCGGATGGTATCTTCCGGCCATGTTGCATAGATCTCACTGGAAGCCACGTTTTTGATGTAATCTTTATATTTGACATAATAGTTTCTGGCAGTAGAATCGCGCGGACTTCCGTCATGAACTACGATGTATTCCGGGACCACGACACGGCTTAAGACGATCTCGCCGGATTCAAAAGTCGGCTGGATCTCATCTTCGGGTATCTTAGGCGGATAGGTGGCATATAATGTATGAGCCGGAATGACGTATACGGCTTCGTCGTCTTCGGGATTGTCGACGGGCTTCATGCTGACGTTCTGGATTGCCGTGACATCGGCAAGAATCTCGGCATCGGCGATACTGACCGGCTCGAATCCTTCGGCAGTGATCTGCATGGTATATTCCGAATATGGCTGGATCTCATTTTCCGGATTCAGGCTGTATTCCAGCGGCGGTGCTGCAAGATCGATCGTATCGGTCTGTCCGGAACTGTCCGTAGTAAGCTGTTCTATCTGAGCTTCCGGGACACCGGTATAGGAGATGGATATCCT
The DNA here is from genome assembly GCA_050873945.1 of Dorea sp. GTDB lineage: Bacteria > Bacillota > Clostridia > Lachnospirales > Lachnospiraceae > Dorea_A. The sequence continues at coordinate 1,273 of JBNMJT010000032.1, read as the reverse complement.
GGCCCCTTGAATTGGATAGGCGGTGATGTCGGAGACAAGATTGATCTGCAGACGGCCTTTGTCAGGAGTATCCTGAGTGGCTGGAGTCGTTCCATTCATATAGTAGGACCTCTTTTAAGACTCTGTTACTGACAGAGTATGTAGAAGCAAGAAAAATGTGAAGGGATAGAAAATAAAAGGGATAGATTGCCGTAAGAAGTATAGCACCTGTACACGGGAAAATTGAGACATAAATGTACAAGAACAAGCAGAATGCTGGAAGGTAAAAGAATTGCGGAAACAGGAAGAAACAGGTATAATAAGTTATTCTCTGGATTTGAGGAAAAAGAAAGATAGAAACAGGAGCGCGGAACAGAGCATGAAGAGACGGCGTTTACGGATATATAGAAAAAGAAGAAAAAAGAAATCGATCATCCTGATCCTAATGTGTATATTTCTTCTTGGAATCGCGGCAGCAGAACGAATCGGATACATAGATCTGGAACAGTTCATTTCCAACAAACAGGAAGAGATCCCTTATCAGAAAGTATCCATAACGGAAGAAGAGAGCACAGAGACAGTATCTGCTGGAAAAACTGGGCATTTTCTGTACTTATGTGACAGGAAAGACGACAGAGGGCGGAAGCCACGCATGGAATCTGGTGAAATGCAACGGCGATTATTATTACGTCGATACGACGTGGGGCGATCCGGTGTTCCAACAGGAAGAAGGAGAGGATATATCCCGGAATGCAGAGCAAGATACAGACACTTCCGGCAATAAGGCAAATATCAGCTATGATTACATGTGCTGTGATGATACGCAGCTGTTCCAGACACACATTCTGGATCCAGACACACAGATGCCGGAGTGCAGCAAGATGGATTGCAACTATTATGTGGTAAATGAAATGTATTACACGCAGTATGATGCAGAAAAGGCGCTGGAAGCAATGAATCAGACCATCTGGGCGAAGGGAAGCTCCACAACTTTTAAATTTCCGGACACGACAGCTTATCAACAGGCACATGATGATATTTTCCAGAAAGAGCTTGCAAAAGCAGCGCAGAATCTGGCAGATTACTACGGATTATCGCAGGTGAAGTACCAGTACATCGATGACCCGAGATTACACAAGATTGTAATATTTTGGCAGTATTCATAAAAAAACAAAAATATCCGTTGAAAATCCTCGGATTATGTAGTATAATTTTTACAATTTGTGAAGACATAAATTGTCTGGTACCGATGGATCAAAACAAGGCGGTTTTGTGCTTGCACAAACTGCCTTTT
>JBNMJT010000031.1:0-20577 GCA_050873945.1 Dorea sp. | reverse complement strand
ATGAAGGTGTGATCGATTACGATAAAGTACGTGAGATTGCAGTAAAAGAGAAACCAAAGATGATCATTGCAGGTGCAAGTGCTTATGCAAGAACCATTGATTTCAAAAAATTCCGTGAGATCGCAGATGAAGTTGGAGCATACCTGATGGTTGATATGGCACATATCGCAGGACTGGTTGCAGCAGGTCTTCATCCAAGCCCGATCCCGTATGCAGATGTAACTACAACTACCACACACAAGACACTGCGTGGACCAAGAGGAGGACTGATTCTTTGCAACCAGGAAGCAGCTGATAAGTTTAACTTTAACAAAGCTGTATTCCCTGGAATTCAGGGCGGACCACTGGAGCATGTGATTGCAGGTAAGGCTGTATGCTTCAAAGAAGCACTGGAGCCGGAATTTGTAGAATACCAGAAACAGATCATCAAGAATGCACAGGCACTCAGCAAAGGCCTGATGGATCGTGGAGTGAAGATTGTATCCGGAGGAACAGACAACCATCTGATGCTGGTTGACTTAAGAGGTGAGGATGTAACTGGAAAAGAACTGGAAAAACGTCTGGATGAAGCACATATCACATGCAATAAGAACACTGTGCCAAATGATCCAAGATCTCCATTTGTAACAAGTGGTGTAAGACTTGGAACACCTGCCGTTACAACAAGAGGTTTAAAAGAAGAAGACATGGATGTGATCGCAGAGTGTATCGCACTGGTACTTCAGAGTGAAGACAATATTGACAAAGTCAAAGGAATGATTGCAGAGCTGACTGCAAAATATCCTCTGGATATGTAAGAAACAGTAAAAGAGAATAAGATAAAACACAAAAGAAGCTGCCGGGATGGCAGCTTCTTCTGCATATATTTACATATTGGAAAAAAGGAAAAATGTATCTTCACAGGCTTCTGATTCTACATAAAGAATGAGAATAAGAAACTTGCAATGATCAGCACAATACCGCCGCCCAGTCTTGAAGAGAGCTGTGCATAGGCCATAAGGTCCGTTCGCTTGGCAGCTCCAAGTACGGCGACGTCACCATTACCGCCGCGGTTTGCCATACAAAGGCCGGCAGTAATAGCAGAATCGATCGGATAGAATCCTACAAGCTGTCCGACTAACGCAGATCCGATAATTGCACCCAGAACAATCAGGAATGCGATTACAACGTTGGATACCGTACATGCGTTAACCAGTTCACCCAGATCGAAGTCAAATCCAAGTCCGGCCATCATAACTACAGCACAGGCTTTGTTCATGAATTTCTGCAATCTCTTGGCACCGGCACGGATGTTCTTTGGAACAACTCCGGTAGCGGACAGGATGACAACGAAGACGATCATGTATGCATAAGCATGGATCGGTGCGCCAAGAATTGTAGGAAGGAGATAGCCGGAGAATAACTGTCCGACAGCATAACTTCCAAAGATTACAAGAATCGCACCACACAGATCAGAAAGTGTAGGTTCTGCTTCTTCGGAATCTTCCGCATTGAACGTGTTATTACGAAGAAGTGTCTTCTTGTCTCCGGTAAGAGACGGATGTTTGTCACCGAATGCATTTAAGAATGCCCCGGCTAAGATGGACATGATATTTGCGATTGTCAGAATGATGATCGCAAATGCATAATAACTTACAGCGGATTTGCCGGTAACCTGTTCATAAATTTCAGACATAGGCACAGCTCCGGCACCGTTACCTCCACCCATAACTGGGAGAACATATTTTAAGATAACCGTGACAGGAGAGATTCCAAAGATCAGTCCGCCGATGGAACCAAAGAGCATTGCCGCAGCAAGACCGCCCAGAATTGCCGGGAAATATCCGGCAAATGATTTTAACAGGATTTTTTTCTCCAAAGAAAGAACCGAGCCCGTGATAAGGATGATGATCCAGATGGTTGTAAAACCAACCGTATCGCCGCCGATAAATTCGTTGATCGGGTCGATGTAAACTTTCGGGATTAATGATAACTGGCGGACGATCGCTGTTCCGAAGAAAGCAGCAAGTACACCACCACCGATGTAGGTATTCCAGATTGGCAGGCGTTCGCCAAGTTCAAAGAACAGAATACCATATGCAATGATCAGAATCATAATACTGGCAAAATCAGTACCAAGAGCTTTGAGATAAGCGGCCGCGATCACCACGATACAGACGAATACGGTCATGTACCATGGAGCGCCGTAAAGCTTCAGATCATTTAATTTATTTTGTTTTCCAGACTTCTCAGTCATGTTTCCTCCATCATACATAAGTTGGATTTAGTGCGCACCAGATTTATGTATGGTTTTATTATAGACGATGTTCCGGGGTAAGAAAAATGAACAATAGGAATACGAAGATTCAATAATGGAATTAGAAGCCTATGGCATACAGCGGTATCATTTATAGTAGAAAGACTATAATCCAGGAGGAAACAGATATGGCATTACACATTATTGATGAAGCAAACCGCTGTCTGAACTGTAAGAAGCCGATGTGCCAACAGGGATGTCCGGTGCATACACCGGTTCCGCAGATCATACAGATGTTTAAAGAAAACAGACTGATGGAGGCAGGAGAGAGATTATTTGAGAATAATCCGATGTCGGTGATCTGTTCGATTGTCTGTAATCATGAGAAGCAGTGTGAAGGACACTGCGTGCTTGGAAGAAAAGGAAATCCCGTACATTTTTCCAGTATAGAGAATTATATATCGGATATGTATCTGGACCGGATGCAGCTTGAAAAGGCAGAAAAGAAGAATCAGAGAGCAGCAGTGATCGGCGCAGGCCCGGCAGGAATGACAGTGGCGGTCAAGCTTGCAAAAGAAGGGTATGACGTCACGATCTTCGAATGGAAGGATAAGATCGGCGGGATCATGCAGTATGGTATCCCGGAATTCCGTCTGCCGAAAAGTATCCTGGACAGATACCAGATCCGTATGCGGGAACTGGACATTAAGATCCGTCCGAATACCACGATCGGTGCCGTGTTAAAGATTGAAGATCTGTTACGGGACGGATATGACAGTGTATTCATCGGAACCGGTGTGTGGAAGGCAAGGAATCTCGGAATTCCGGGAGAATGTCTGGGCAATGTATATTTTGGCATTGATTATCTGGCAAATGCATCCGCATATCAGCTCGGCGAAAAAGTGGCAGTGATCGGAATGGGCAATGCGGCGATGGATGTGGCAAGAACGGCTCTCAGAAACGGTGCGCGTCAGGTGACATTGTATGCAAGACGTGCCAGAGTTGCAGCCAGCTCACATGAAGTGGCTTATGCAAAACTTGACGGTGCAGCTTTTGAATTCGGATATGCGATTCAGGAGATCAATGAAAAAGGTCCGGTATTTAAGAAAATGATTCTGGATGAAAATGGAGAAGTCACAGGAGAAGAGGAAGATCTGGTACAGGTGGAAGCAGATTCGACGATCATATCCATCAGCCAGGGACCGAGAAAGAAACTGATCCGGACGACACTTGGACTGGAAGGTTCTGAGAAAGGGCTTCTGATCGTGGATGAGAATTACATGACAACAAAAGAAGGTGTGTTCGCAGCCGGTGATGTGATAACGGGTTCCAAAACCGTTGTACATGCAGTAGACGGGGCGAAAAAAGCAGCGGAAGCAATGATGCATTATATGGAGCAAAAAAAACAGCAGAAGCAATGATTCTGTTGCTGTGCATTCGAAAGAACCTGTCACTGGCAGCTTCTTTCGAATGAAAAAGATATACAGAAAAAATGCCTGCAGCAGATCATGTCTGCAACAGGCTGGAAATAAGATTTATCTAGGGCGTACCGTCAGGCGTAAGATGTGTCCGTCTTCTGTTACAGATTGCAGATGGACCAGAGCCATGATATAGTAGCCGCCGAAAGAAGCGATGAATTCTGCCTGTTCGTCATTCAGGATCCGCGATTCCATGATCGCGTACTGGCGGAAGAGGAATTTGTTACGGAAGAACATGGAGATGGCTTCCTTTCCATACAGGTGGTATTCATGCTGCGAAGTGCCATTTGGACAGTAGTCACAGTAGTGGCCGTCATCGGTGAACAGACTTCCAAGGGCGTTAAAATCTTTGTTTTCAATTGCTTCGATATATTTTTCGATTGGTTTCATAGGGATCATCCTCCGTTCTTAGTATACTTTTTCGGTATTTAACAGTGCATCGGTACCGCCGTCAACGAACATGATATTACCATTGACGCCGCGTGCCTCATCAGAGGCGAGGAAAACAATGACAGATGCGATCTCTTCCGGATCCATCAGTGTCTCAAGACCGTATTTGGTCGGGATTGGAAGTGCGTCCAGTGCCATACGTGCATTGGTTGCCAGTGTAGCTGTCATGGTCGTGTTGACATTTCCAGGAGCAACGGCATTGATGCGGACTCCGTTTGCTGCATAAGATGCAGAGTGACGGCGTACCCAGCGGGCAAGTGCATATTTACTTGCAACATAGATGCTGTTGCCGACGCTGAGATCGGACTCGTCTAATGTAGAGATCACATTTAAGATACGCTGTTCATCTTCGTTATTGTTGTTAAGAAGATCTGCGATATCCATACGTGCCGCACCCTGTGAGATGGTATTGGAAGAAGTAACGACACATGCGCCGTGTTTCTTCTTCAGAAGATCATAAGCACCTTTGATCAGAACGACGGTTCCAAAGAAATTGAGTGATACAATCAGTTTCAGATTACCGCAGGCACCAGATACACCGGCGTTGCATACAAGACCGTCCAGACCATCCGGACAAAGTCTGTGAAGTTCGTCGATTACATGCTGTCTGCCGTCCGGAGTGGAAAGATCTGCAGTAATGTCTCCGCCACGGAGATCAATATTCAGAACATCGTGTCCTTTCTGTTTTAATAACTGTACTGTTTTTGCGCCGATTCCACTGGAACCTCCTGTTACTGCATATGTAGCCATAGATAAATCCTCCTTTGAATATTTCGTGATTTGAAATAAGTAATGTGTTTTGTTGAAACTTATTTTAGCGGACTACAGGAGAAGAAAAAAGGACCAGACTGTGAGAAAAAAAGGGGATCAGATGATGTTGAATTATGACCTGAAAAAAAGAGAAGGAAAATCCATATACGAAAATCTGTATGAATGTCTGAAGAAAGATATCGTTACAGGAAGGCTTCAGACAGGGGATAAGCTTCCGTCAAAAAGGGCAATGGCAGGAGACTACGGGATCAGTGTGAAGACAGTCGTTCACGCATACGAACAGCTTGTGGCGGAAGGCTATATCGAGTCAAAAGAAAAGAAAGGTTATTATGTAGCAAAATTATATGAACAGGCATACGGGACAGGAAAAGCGAAGAAGGTGAGTAAAAAGCAGAAAGACCAGTTGTACGCAGATTTTTCATCGAACCATCTCGCGTATGAGAAATTCCCATTTTCGGTATGGAAGAAAGTGATGCGGGAGGTGCTGACAGATTATGAAGATGAACTGATCGAAAGCACAGACTGGAGAGGGGTTCCGGCATTAAGGGAAACAATCGCGCGTTATCTGGCAAGAGAAAGAGGACTGGATGTATCAGCGGATCATATCGTGATAGGTACCGGTGTGGAGTCACTGTATGGAAAGCTGTTCAAAATATTTCCGAAGGATTCGGTATATGCGGCGGAGACGCCCGGATACAGGAAGATACCATGGTTGTATGAAGATGCAGGACTTTCCTGGCAGAGCCTTAAGATGGACGGAGAAGGAATCCGTATGGATGAACTTAAGGAAAGTGGTGCCAGTATTGTACATGTTTCTCCGGAACATCAATACCCACTTGGCATTACAATGTCAGAAAAAAGGAAGCAGGAGCTGCTGGAATGGGCAGCGGAAACCACGAACCGATACATTATCGAAGATGATTATGACTGTGAATTCCAGTACCGGTCGCAGATGGAACAGACGCTTAAGAGTATGGATACACATCACAGAGTGATCTATATGAATACATTTGGAAAGACAATGGGACCGGCGATCCGGATCAATTATATGATCCTTCCGGAAAAATTAGCAGAAGACTGTAAAAAGATGGCAGGACGATTTCCAAATCCGGTACCAAGCTTTGAACAGTATGCGATGGCAAGATTTATAAAAGAGGGATATTTCGAACGGCATGTCAGAAGAATGAAGAAATATTATGAAGACAGTGGAAGAAAATTACTCGGTCTTTTGAAAAAAGCAGAAAAAATCTCGACAGCTGAGATAAGGGGCGGAAAGAATGGGACACATATATTGTTAAAGTTAAATACGGATCTCACAGATACAGAACTGATCTGGGAGGCAAAAAAGCAGGGAATAGGCGTCCAGTGTCTGTCGCAGTTCTGCACGGAAAAAGAAGAACGATATGAACGGACACTGATCCTTAATTATTCGGATCTGAAAGAAGAGCAGATGGAAGAAGCGGTGAGAAGACTTGAAAAAATATTTTAAGCAGCTGCGCATTTAGAAGAAACTAATTGAGAAAAATATCATTTAAGGGGGATGGAAAATTAAAAAACAAAGGAGTATAATAAAAACAGCTATATGCCAATATATACAATGAAAAGAGGAAATATCCCTGTTATATACGAGATTGAGTACGTGGGAAGGAGATAGATTTTGAGACTGAGAAATATGAAAGTAGCGAAAAGACTGGGAACAAAAGCACTTGCAGGAATTATGGCTGTGGGACTGGTCATAGGAACACCGGCGGCTGTCCTTGCGGATGGAGTAACAGAGACAGCAGATGTGCAGAATATTACAGTACAGACCGGAGATACGCAGACGGAAAAAATTCAGGCAAAATCAGTTGATGGAAAAGAAACGCTTACAGATGTGTCGGATACGGTTCTGGATATGATCCGGAAGGGCGAAGTAAAACTGGATGAAGAGACAAAGTATCTGATCGATACGGTTACCGGAAAGAAAGTAGATCCGGTTACAGGAGAGAGGGTAGAGCAGATACCAACAGAACCGGTTGAGCCGGTTACACCAACAGAACCGACGGAACCGGATACGCCGGTTACACCAACAGAACCAACAGCACCGGATACACCAGCCACACCAGCTTCTCCGGCTGCACCGGCTGTGTCAGATACAACGACCGCACAGACACCGGCAGATTCAAATGCGAAACAGGATGAAGCTGAAAAGAAACAGAATGAGGATACAGCGAAAAGTGCAAAGACGAATCAGGAACTGGTGGCAAAGCAGCAGATCGTGAAATTGCCGGAGATAAAAGAAGATTTCCGCTTCTGGACAGTTGCCAGAAAATATGCGTTTGCGAAATCACAGATCAACATCCGGGAAGCAATTCCGGAAAATATTGATGGAAGTAGTACAGAATCAGCAGAATCCGATATCGAAAATGCAAAAGCTGATGCAGAAAAGTTACAGAAGACAGAACAGAAAGTAAAAAAGAAAAAAATTAAAAATAAGACAGCAAAAAAGGCAAAGAGTAAAGCTGTCAGAGATTTTCAGAAGGCATTGGAAGAAAGAAAAGAGTCAGAACAGAAGGGAATAGATGCTGCACTTGCGGGTCAGCAGCTGGAAGAAAAAGTCCGGACAGTAGGGACTTTGTCTCAGGATGGAGTACTTTATGTATTGAAGGAAGAGGAGAATGGCTGGCTTTATGTGGAATCCGGGGATGTAAGAGGATTTGTAAAGGCGTCTGAGGTATATACAGATGAGGCCGCACAGGAACTTCTGGAAGCTTATCAGGAAAAAGCACAGAGAAAATCAGAAAAGAACGGAACAGAGTATACTGGAATTGAGGGAACGGCTGAGACAGCAGCACCAGTTATTGACAAAAAAGAGAATCAGGCCTATACCTATCTGAAGGCAACAGCAGATCCGACTGTAGCAGATAAGGATTGTGCACTGGTAAATGCACAGATTGGTACAGGAACATTGAATGTAAAAGAAGAGAAACGTGCAGACGCAAAGACAGTGGGTACAATGCAGCAGGGACAGTTATGTTATATTCTTGCGGATAAAGAAGAAGACTGGGTATATGTAGAATCCGGAGATGTAAGAGGATTTGTGGAACGGCAATATCTGGATAACAGCGATGAGACAAAGCAGCAGATTGAGGCATCAGGCGAAGAAAATTATCAGACAGCAAAAGAAACGGTAAAACCGGAAGAAAATCAGGCATTATATTACACACTGACATCTGTAAAAGAGGCAGATCCGGACGGGGAAGTAAGAGAATCTGTTCTGCAGTTCGCAGCACAGTTTATCGGTAATCCTTATGTATGGGGCGGTACAAGCCTGACGGAAGGAGCAGACTGCTCCGGATTTGTTCAACAGATTTATAAGCAGTATGGATATAATCTTCCGAGAATTGCAGAGGATCAGAGTCAGTATGGAACCAAGATTGCAGTGGAAGATGCGGCGCCGGGGGATCTGATCTTCTATGCTAAAGGAGGACAGGTGTATCATGTAGTGATATATGCAGGCGATGGAAAGACAATAGAAGCGGCAAGTACCAAACTTGGAATTATCGAAGGAAAAGTGAATACGAAGAATGCAGTGTGGGCAACCCGTGTGATTCAGAACGATTATACAACGTCTGAAGGTAAAATTGGGGATGTCAATGCGACAGAAGAGATGTATGGTCAGAACCTTGGTAATTTCCAGGTTACATATTACTGTGCGTGTGAACTTTGCAGCAATAAAGCAAATAAAATTCATGCTGCAGGAACACCTGTAGTAGAGGGACGGACAATTATTGCGGATCCAAATGTGATTCCGGCAGGATCAAAAGTTATCATCGGCGGACACATATTTACGGCTGAAGATGGCAGTGGTGTAGTTCAGGGAAATCAGATCGGCATCTATGTAAACAGTCATGCAGAGGCAGTATCAGCAGGTACATCAGATTCGGATGTATATTCTGTAAAATAATATAATATTATAAAAAGGCGGTTTTTCAAAGCAGACAGATTGGGAAACTGCCTTTTTCAAAGAAGGAACAGAAGAGAATATGGAAAAAGAAAGTTTGATAAATAAAATACAGAAAAAAGATGCAAAGGCATTTACACATGGAGGAAAATTTCATGCAGATGATGTCTTTTCATCAGCTTTGTTATTATATTTAAATCCGGAAATTCAGATTACAAGAGGAAATCAGGTTCCGGAAGATTATGACGGTATTGTATTTGATATTGGACGGGGAGTGTATGATCATCATCAGAAAGACAGCCGTATCCGGGAAAATGGAATACCATATGCTGCATTTGGCCTTTTGTGGGAAGAACTGGGTCAGGAGATTCTTGGAGAAGAACTGGCAGAAAAATTTGATGAATCTTTTGTTCAGCCGCTGGATCAGAACGATAATACTGGTGAGAAGAATGAACTGGCTTCATTGATCGGAAGTTTTAATCCGGTGTGGGATGCAAAAGAAAATCATGATGATGCATTCTTTCAGGCGGTCAGTATGGCGGGTATGATATTGGAAAGCAAGTTCGAAAGATTCCGCGGTAATGAAAGGGCGGACAGGAAGATAGAAGAGATATTAGAGAGACATGATGATGAGACAGAAGCGGGAGCCGGGGATGAACGAATCCTGATTCTTCCGGAATTTATTCCGTGTCAGAAACGGTTGTCAGAGACGGAGATTGCATTTGTAATCTTTCCGTCCAATCGTGGAGGATATTGTATTCAGCCACAGAAAAAAGAGTTTTCCATGAACTACAAATGTGCATTTCCGGAGGAATGGCTCGGTCTGGAAGGAGAAGCACTGCAGAAAGCAACCGGACTTTCAGGAGCGGGATTTTGCCATAAAGGCGGATTCCTGATGTCGGCGGAGAATCTGGAGGATGCGGTAAAAGCCTGTGAGATCAGTCTCGCGAAGTATGTAGAATCACCTTGCATTGTATGTTATGGAATATGTGATGAGAAAGTGGAGGAACTTCTGCATATGCTGCCGGGGATGAAGCATGTAACGGTGCATAAGATTCCAGCACCAGAGATTCCGGAACTGGAGACAGATGGAATCTATGGAGAAGTCCTGATGGAAAAACAGGAATGGAAAAAACGGATAAAAACACAGGTAAAAGAAATCCTGAAATATAAACCAGAGGCAGTGTGTGTAAATGGAAATGTCTTTCTGACCTATCCGGTCATTCATGCGCTTCGAAAAAAACATGTGCCGGTGCTGACAATGATAGAAAAGAATGGAGAAAAATTATTTGTGAGAATTCCGTCTGGCTCTTAGATATAGCAAAACGCAGAAACTTTATAGAAAGGTCTCTGCGTTTTTTTACTATGTATAAGTTATACGGTTGTGTTTATTTACATGCTTTTAAAAGTGCTTTGAGATATTCCCACATACGCTGTGTAGATGCGATATGTACACGTTCGTTATAAGTATGTACACCTGTAAGCTCCGGACCGAAGGAGATGATATCGAGATCATTCTTCTTGCCGTATAAGATTCCACATTCCAGTCCGCCATGAGTGGTCTCAACGGTTGGCTCTTCGCCGAACATTTCTTTGTAGAGTTCGATTGCCTTAGGACGGATTACAGAATCGGCGTTGTAGCTCCATGCCGGATATTCGCCGGAGATCTCGCGGGATGCGCCTGCAAGGTCAGTTGCGAGATCCAGTTTGTTCTGCATATCGTCTAACTTGGTAGCGACAGAGCTTCGAACCTGGAATTTGATCTTTACAGTATCCTCTGTAGTTTCCACAATACCTGTGTTCAGGGAAGATTCTACTGCTGTAGGGAATGCACGGTCATAGCACTGTACACCGTCGATCGCTCCATACAGGAATCCGATTACATGTGAGGTAGTATCTGCATCAAATGCTTTTAAGGTTGTCTCGCCTTCGGAAGCAGCTTTCAGAGAAAATGTCGGTTCCTGTCCGGCAAATTCAGCGGAAATGGTTGCTTCCAGTTCTGCAACTGCATCGGTAATGGCCTGAACCTGTGAGGAATCAGCGATGATCTCTGTTGTATTGTACTGTGCGATTACATTTGCTGCATTTCCACCGTTTGTACTTACGATGTTAAAGTCGTAATCTTTTGCAAGTGCATACAGGACACGTCCCATGATCTTGTGAGCATTTCCAAGCTGCTTCTGAATCTCGGCACCGGAATGTCCGCCCTGAAGATTGGAAATAGCGATTGTCATCTTGGTTCCGCTTTCTTCACTCCATTCGATCGGAATAAAAGTATCATAAATGTATCCGCCGGCACATCCGACTGTCATAACACCTTCAATCTCAGAGTCGATGTTCAGACAGATCTTTCCTTTTAATACGGATGTATCCAGGTGGTGTGCACCGCCCATACCGATCTCTTCGTCAACTGTGAATACAGCCTCGATCGGTGGATGCGGGATATCTGTGCTGGCAAGAATTGCCATAGCATAAGCAACTGCGATACCGTCGTCACCGCCGAGAGTGGTGTTCTTTGCCCCAATCAGATCACCATCTACAAAAAGGTCTAACGGATCATTCTCAAAGTCGTGATCGCTGTCGGTTGTCTTTGTAGCGACCATATCCAGATGTCCCTGGATGATGACCGGATCACTGTCTTCATATCCGGCAGTACCAGGTTTTTTGATGATAACGTTGTTCACTTCATCCTGGATATATTCCAGATTGTGTGCTTTCGCAAATTCTACACAAAAATCACTGATTTTTTTTGTGTGGAAGGTACTTCTTGGTACCATACTTAATTCTTCGAAGTACTGAAATACTTCTTTTGGTTCAATATTAGACAAAATTCCCATTGTTCATTCCTCCGTTTGTCTCTAGTCTCTACCTGTCATTGTACCATGAATTTTAACACTTTATCATGATAAAATGTAATGTGTGTATAACGAAATGTAATAACTCTGATAACCATAGCTTATAAGGTTTCATTAAAACATTCAATAACTACAGGTCTACCCAAAAAAAGCAGAAAAATATATAATGTTTTAGGTTGAAAATATGAGAGCAGAATGTACACGGGAGGATATGTATGAGTACAAAAGAAGCAAAACAGATGGATCAGGCATTATTTGATTTTTATGGAAAACCTTCTATCGGACAGGCGTTGCCGCTTGCAATCCAGCATGTACTTGCGATGATCGTCGGATGTGTAACACCATCGATCATTGTTGCGGGTGTGGCAGGGCTTTCACAGGAAGATTCCGTTATATTAATACAGGCTGCACTGGTAATGTCGGCACTGACCACATTGCTGCAGTTATTTCCTTTTATAAAGACAAAAAGCTTCCGCATCGGATCGGCACTTCCGGTTATGATGGGAATCAGTTTCGCATATGTACCAAGTATGCAGGCGATCGCATCGGATTTTGATATTGCAACGATTCTGGGAGCACAGATCGTCGGTGGTGTGATCGCATTGCTGGTTGGCTTGAATATTAAGAGAATCCGCAAGTTTTTCCCACCGCTGATTACGGGAACGGTCGTATTCTCTATCGGACTTTCCCTGTATCCGACAGCCATTAATTATATGGCAGGAGGAGCAAGCAGCAAGACATATGGTTCATGGCAGAACTGGCTGGTAGCGGTCATTACATTGATCATTGTAACGGTTCTGAATCATTATGGAAAAGGTGTATGGAAGCTTGCATCTATCCTGATCGGAATCATCGGCGGATATATTGTTGCGTTATTCTTCGGAATGGTAGATTTTTCATCGGTTGCAACAGCATCCTTCTTCCAGCTTCCGAAACCGATGCATTTCGGTATTAAATTCGAACCTTCGGCATGTGTGGCGATCGGTATCCTGTTTGCTATCAATGCAGTACAGGCAATCGGAGACTTCTCCGCAACGACAACCGGTTCTATGGACCGTATGCCGACAGATGAGGAACTGACAGGCGGAATTGTGGGTTATGGTATCAGTAACATTATCTGCGCATTCTTCGGAGGACTTCCGACAGCGACTTACAGCCAGAATGTAGGTATTGTATCTACGACAAAGGTAGTCAGCCGTGTGGTAATGGGAATGGCAGCCGTGATCCTGCTGGCAGCGGGACTGATTCCGAAGTTTTCTTCTTTGCTGACAACGATTCCTTACTGCGTACTCGGAGGCGCGACGATCTCTGTATTTGCATCCATTACGATGACAGGTATCAAGCTGATCACGGCAGAGCCTATGGACTTCCGTAATACAACCGTTGTCGGACTTGCAGTGGCAGTCGGAATGGGTGTGACACAGGCAAATGCATCACTGGCACAGTTCCCGGAATGGGTAACAACGATCTTCGGAAAATCACCGGTGGTACTTGCAACGATCGTAGCAATCGTGTTAAACTTAACACTTCCAAGAACACAGAAGAAAGCTGAGAAATAATCTTATATGATAAAAAGTTATATGAATGGTGAGTGGAAAGAGCCTGGCAGTTTATGCCAGGCTATTGGAATTTTTAAAGAAGGTTTTGCGCATCACAGGACGATTTCTGTTGTCGGCGGCGGAGGCAAGACAACCGTGATCCGGAAAATCATGAATGAGTGCCGGAATGAAGGAATCCCATGTGCCGTCTCTACAACGACACATATACAAAAATATGATACAGAATATTTTCTGGGAGTACCTTCGGTGGAAATGTTCCGCAGAATTATGCTAAAATATGGTGTAGTGTGGATGGGAAAAGAAACAACGGACAAAAAGCTTACTGCCTTTCCGGACACATATATAAAAGAAATCAGTAACGAGCCGGGTGTGCTTCTTCTGGAGTCGGACGGGGCAAAGCGTCTTCCGGTAAAAACACCGGCAGAACATGAGCCTGTGATCTGTGCGCAGACCGATATCGTTCTGAATGTATATGGGATGAGTGCGGTCGGAAAGAAACTTAAGGATGGATGCTTCCGGGTAAAAGAGATGGAACAGATCCTTGGAAAGACAGAAGAAGATATTCTGTGTCCGGAAGATATCGTTACACTTGCAGTTAGTCAGCGTGCAGGACGAAAATGCGTGGCGGATGATATGGAATATCAGGTGATACTGAATCAGGCGGACACAGAAGAACAGAGACAGACGGCAATGCAGCTTGCGGAAGACATTGGAAAGAGATTATCAGAGGTGTATGCAGCAAAGAAATATATATCAAAGAAGTATATATCAAACAAGTATATGGCGGAGAAGCATGTATCTGAGAAAAATACAAAAGAAACAGATTTTTCGGAACAGATTAGCAGGGTTCATGTGGTATCGGATTTGATCCCGCCGGAAGAAAGATGGTAAATATGTCAGAAATATATATAAATAAAAAGAAAGCATTGGTCAGAGGAGCCGGAGATCTGGCAACCGGTGTGGGTGTGGCGCTTCACCGGGCAGGATTTCAGGTGATCATGACGGATATTGTAGTGCCGCTTACCGTCAGACGGGAAGTTGCGATGTCAAGAGCTGTCTACGAAGGCAGGGCAGAAGTAGAAGGAATAGAAGGAATCCTGGTGAAAAATTACCGGGAAGCCAGACAGGTGCTGGAAGAGGGAAAGATTGCCGTGATCGTAGACCCGGAAGCAGAGATCCGGAAGGCATTCAGACCGGACGTACTTGTGGATGCGATCCTTGCAAAACGAAATACAGGGACCAGCCGGACGGATGCACCATATGTGATCGGTCTGGGACCTGGATTTACCGCAGGAAAGGATGTCCATGCTGTGATCGAGACAATGCGAGGGGCGACACTTGCCGATATTATCTATGACGGACAGCCAATCCCTAATACGGGGGTTCCGGGATATGTGGGTGGCTATGCGCTGGAACGTCTGATCCGGGCATCGGGAAACGGGCGGATGGAGCCGAAGGCACAGATCGGAGATATTGTCCGGAAAGGGCAGCTTCTGGCTGTGACCGGGGGAGAGCCTGTCTATTCTCAGCTGGATGGTGTGATCAGGGGGATGTTACAAGAAGGCGTACAGGTGAAAAAAGGCCTGAAGATCGGTGATGTGGATCCGAGAAAAGATAAAACATTATGTTATCTGATCTCGGATAAAGCCAATAAGATTGGCAGTTCTGTAGTGAAGGCAGCAGAAGAACGTCTGTCCGATAAGGATTATGCGATGATTCTTCTGGCAGCCGGAAAGTCGAGCCGGTATGGTGAAAATAAGCTGCTGGAAGAACTGGACGGTGGCCGGATGTTCGAACATACCCTTCGTAAGATGCGTGCATTTCCGTTATGTACCCAGGTAGTGGTGACGAGATTTGACGAGATAGAGAACGCAGCAAAAGCACAGGGCATGCTGGTTGCAGAGAACCGGGAACCGGATCTTGGAATCGCACATTCTCTGAAATTAGGATTAAAGAGGGCATTGGAAGAAAACCCGGGCTTAAAAGGTGCCATGTTCATCGTATGTGACCAGCCGGGATTGACAGCCGGGACATTTGCCCGTATGCTTGATATAGGTAAGATGCATCCCGGCAAGATCGTATGTGCCGGACGGAAAGGCAGAATGGGGAATCCGGTATTGTGGGATCGGTGCTTTTTCGAAGAGCTGGGCAGACTTTCCGGCGATAAAGGCGGGAAGCAGATCATCGGTGCGCACAAAGAAGCTGTCGTGCTCTGTGAGACAGAAGAAGCAGAGCTTCGGGATGTAGATGTACCGGAACAACTGAGAAAATGGGAGAGAGATTATGGAGAATCAGGAAAATCAGGAAAAGAAACATAAACGGAGAGTCCGGTATTCTGGAACACATCCGAGAAATTATAAAGAAAAATACAAAGAACTGAACCCGGAAAAGTACGCAGATACGATTTCAAAGGTGATCCAGAAGGGCGGAACACCGGCGGGAATGCACATTTCCATCTGTGTACAGGAGATTCTGGATTTCTTTGATATCCAGCCGGGGCAGCAGGGACTGGATGCAACGCTCGGATATGGCGGGCATACATCAAAAATGCTGGAAAAACTGCAGGGAGAAGGTCATATCTACGGATTGGATGTAGATCCAATCGAATCTGCCAAGACGAAGAAACGTCTGGAAGAAAAGGGATTCGGACCGGACATCCTGACGGTAAAGCTTGAGAACTTTGCCAATATTGATAAGGTAGCAGAAGAGGCCGGAAAGTTTGATTTTGTACTGGCGGATCTTGGAGTGTCATCCATGCAGATCGATAACCCGGACCGTGGATTTACATTCAAGACAGAAGGACCACTGGATCTGCGTATGAATCCGGAAAAAGGAATCAGTGCGGCAGAAAGACTGCGTGACATTTCCAGAGAAGAACTTACCGGCATGCTGATCGAGAATTCAGATGAGCCGTATGCAGAAGAGATTGCAGAAGCAATCACAGAAAAGATCCGCAAAGGCGGTAAGATCGAGACAACAACGGGACTTCATCAGGTGATCGAAGAGACACTTACATTTATTCCGGAAAAAGAGAGAAAAGAAGCAGTACGTAAGTCTAGCCAGAGGGTATTCCAGGCACTTCGTATTGATGTGAATAATGAATTTGAAGTATTATATGATTTCCTTGATAAACTGCCGGGTGTATTAAAACCGGGTGGAAAAGTGGCGATCCTCACCTTCCATTCCGGAGAGGACCGTCTCGTAAAGAAATCATTCAAACAATGGAAGAAGGAGGGACTGTACAGTGAGATCGCAAAAGACGTCATCCGACCGTCCAAAGAAGAATGCTTCCGCAACAGCCGTGCGAAATGCACGAAAATGCGCTGGGCAATCCGGGCAGAAGAGTAAGATACAGAATAAGACACAGAAAAAGAACAGACTGAATGAGAAAGCCGGAAAAGTGCAGAAAGAATTAAAAGAAAATTCAACGCAACAGAAAGCCGGAAAGGTGCAGAAAGAATTAAAAGAAAATGCGACGAAACAGAAAGCCGGAAAGCAGGCAATGAATAAATCTGCATGTAAGATTGATAAAAAATGTGGCGGCTGCCAGTTTCAGAAGATGCCATACAAAGAACAGCTGAAAAGAAAGCAGAAGCAGGAAGAACAACTGTTAGGCGGATTCTGTAAAGTCAGTCCGATCATCGGTATGGAGCATCCATATTTTTACAGAAATAAAGTGCATGCGGTATTCGATCATGACAGAAAAGGAAATGTGATATCCGGCATCTATGCAGAAGGAACACACCGCGTAATTGCAGTGGAAGAATGTCTGATCGAGGATAAGAAGAGTCAGGAGATCATCCGCACGATCCGTGAACTTCTGCCGTCTTTTAAGATCAAGACGTATAACGAGGATACCGGATACGGACTTTTAAGACATGTCCTGATCCGCAGAGGATTCGAGACCGGTGAGATCATGGTGGTTCTGGTGCTTGGTTCCCCAATCCTGCCATCAAAGAATAATTTTGTGAAAGCCTTAAGAAAGGTGCATCCGGAGATCACGACCGTGGTACTGAATGTGAATAACAAGCAGACCAGCATGGTACTGGGGGACAGAGAGAAACCAATCTATGGACCGGGATTTATTAAGGACAGATTATGCGGCTGTACATTCCGTATTTCTCCAAAATCGTTCTATCAGGTGAATCCTGTACAGACGGAGGTCCTTTATAATACAGCCATGGACTATGCGGAACTGACCGGAAAAGAGACGGTGATCGATGCATACTGCGGAACCGGTACAATTGGTCTGATCGCGGCTAAGAATGCAAAGAGAGTGATCGGAGTAGAGCTGAACAAAGATGCGGTAAAGGACGCAAGGATTAATGCGAAAGAAAATGGCATCAAGAATGCCGAGATTTATGCAGGTGATGCGGGAAGATTCATGGTAGATATGGCTTCGAAGAACCAGAAAGCAGATGTGGTGTTCATGGATCCGCCGAGAGCCGGAAGTGATGAGAAGTTCCTTTCTTCTGTAATAAAGCTCGGACCAAAGAGAGTGGTCTATGTGTCCTGTAATCCGGAGACACTGGCGAGAGATCTGAAATATCTGACGAAACACGGCTATCAGGCTGTGAAGATCCAGCCGGTGGATAACTTCCCGTTCTGTGATCATATTGAGACGGTAGTGAAGCTTGTGAGGAGATAACAGACATTTATGCGACGGCACTTGAATAGCAGAGTTTGATTTATGAGTGTACAGATAAGTTTGCAAAGAAAAGATAAGTAATAAGGAATAAAGCGAGGAAAAAGTCTGAGGGTATTTGTAATACCGTCAGACTTTTTTATTGAAGAATATTTACTTTCGTGTTAAGATGAGTTAAAGCATATTTCAAATGAAGTCTGAGGTGTTTAACACCATCTGTAATCTAAAAGAATTTCAGAAATCCATGCTTTTGTATCCATTAATTGTAAAAAGCAGGAGAGGACTGAAAGAAAAAAGAAGTACTCCTGCAAAAGGAGGAAAATAGAATATGGTAGTAAAAAAGAAACACAAAAAGCGTGGAAAGAAATATCAGGTAAATGCAAATCAACCGAAGGCAAAACGGCAATATAAGGAATCTTAGCGGAATTTCTATTGAGAAACAAAGCGGAGGTGATTAAAGTGAGTATCTATGAGTATGATAAGGAAAACGAAGAAAAGAAACTTCGAAAGGCAGAATTTGAGGCCGGATTTGAAGCAGGAAAACAAGAGATTATCTTAAATATGTATCGTGGGGGCTTTTCCGCTGCTCAAATAGAAAAAGCAGTTCAAATGGAGGAGACAGAGATTAGGAAAATAATAGAAAAAATTAATAACAAAAAATAAATTTGCTAAAAAATATACAGGAGGAAGAGTTTATGGGACTTATTAAGGCAGCAACAGGCGCAGCGGGCGGAACACTGGCAGACCAGTGGAAAGAATTTTTCTACTGCGATGCACTGGATAATGACACATTGATGGTGCGTGGAAAGAAACGTACAGATAAGCGGTCATCGAACACAAAGGGACACGATAATGTGATCACGAACGGATCAGGAATTGCGGTAGCAGACGGTCAGTGTATGATGATCGTGGATCAGGGAAAAATCGTGGAAGTTTGTGCAGAACCGGGAGAGTATACCTATGATACATCTTCGGAACCGAGCATATTCTGCGGCAGTCTGGGAGAAGGAATCAAGGCGACATTTCAGACGATCGGGAAGCGGTTCACGTTTGGCGGAGATACGGCAAAAGATCAGAGAGTGTATTATTTTAATACCAAAGAAATCACAGACAACAAATTCGGTACGGCGAATCCGGTATGGTTCCGTGTGGTAGATAAAAGGATCAATCTTGACAAAGATATCGAGATCCGCTGTAACGGAATCTATTCATTCCGTATGACAGATCCGCTGTTGTTCTATACCAATGTAGGTGGAAATGTAACAGATTGTTATGAGAAGGATCAGATCGCACCGCAGTTAAAGACGGAATTTGTAAATGCATTACAGCCGGCATTTGCGAAGATCGCAGAACTTGAGATCCGTCCAAGTCAGATTCCGGCGCATTCGATGGAGATCGGAGATGCGATGAATGAGGTGCTGACAAAGAAGTGGTCGGAACTTCGAGGAATTTCCATCGTATCAGTTGCATTTAATCCGGTTACGATCAAAGACGAAGATGCAGAAGCTATCAAACAGGCACAGAACACGGCAATGTACACAGATCCGAGTATGATGGCGGCAACGCTTGGCATGGCACAGGCAGAAGCGATGGAGACGGCGGCCGGCAATCCAAACGGAGCCATGATGGGGTTCATGGGAATGAATATGGCATCCGGTATGAATGGCGGAGCGAATCTGCAGGGACTTTATAACCAGGGAGCAGAGAGACAGCAGATGGCACAGGAACAGGCAAGACAGGAGCAGCAGATGGCGCAGGGACAGACAACTGCAGCAGGAAGCTGGACCTGCAGCTGTGGAACGGTAAATGAAGGAAAGTTCTGTATGAACTGTGGAAGCCCGAAGCCTCAGCAGACAGGAAGCTGGACTTGCAGCTGCGGAACGGTCAATCAGGGAAAATTCTGTATGAACTGTGGAAGTCCAAGACCGGCAGCACAGGAGAAATGTAAGTGCAGAAACTGTGGATGGGAACCGTCAGATCAGACAAATCTGCCGAAGTTCTGCCCGGAATGCGGTACACCATTTCATTAAGCAGTGAAATTTCCAGAATTCTGAAAATTGAAACAGTAAGAAGTGAATAAGATGAGATAAGATCCGGATAAGGAGAGACTATGTCTGAAATAAAAGAATACAAATGTCCGGCATGCGGCGGAGCAATGGAATTTGACAGTGCTTCCCAGAAGATGAAGTGTCCTTATTGTGATACGGAGATTTCGGTGGAAGAATATGAAGCGTTGCATGAAGCTGATGCGAAAGAGGATGAAAAAGCAGAGACCGGGAAAGAGACAGTAGAAACCAGGAAGAGAACAGAGGAGGATGCGCAGGAAGAGACTGGGAATCTTGTTACCTATATCTGTGAGTCCTGTGGCGGGGAGATTACGACGGATAAGAACACGGGGGCGACGACCTGCCCGTTTTGCGGAAACCGTGTTGTGTTAAAAGGAAAGTTTGAAGGAGAGCTGAAACCGGATTATGTGATTCCGTTTAAACTGGATAAAAAGGCTGCGAAAGCGGCATATCAGAAGCACCTCGAAGGAAAAGCATTTATACCAAAAGTGTTTAAAGATGAAAATCATATTGATGAGATCGTGGGTATTTATGTGCCGTTCTGGCTCTTTGATATGGATATGGATGCACACGT
>JBNMJT010000030.1:0-20660 GCA_050873945.1 Dorea sp. | reverse complement strand
GTTTCTTCCATCCAGGAACTTACGGATCTCTTTAATGATCTGTGAACGCTTCAGGAATACTTCCTTTGATTCCTGATTCATGATCAGATCTACATATCTCTGACGATAACGCGTATCTGTATCTGTCAGTCCGTGGAACTTCTCCGGAAGCATCTGTAAGCTCTTAGAAAGAAGTGTCATCTTCTCTGCATGGATAGAAATCTCTCCGGTTCTTGTTCTGAATGCAAATCCTTCCAGACCAAAAATATCACCGATATCAGAACGTTTGAAATCTGTGTAAGAATCTACTCCGATTGCATCTCTTGCAACATATACCTGAATATTGCCCTGTAAATCCTGAATGTTACAGAAAGAAGCTTTACCCATGACTCTCTTGAACATCATACGACCTGCGATTGCCACGTGAATCGGGTTTGCATCACAGATGCTTCTTCTCTCTTCATAGTCCTTCTTCAGAACTTCTTTCGCCTGTTCTTCATCCAGACCTTCTACATTCGGCTCCTGATGATCTTTTAAAAGCTCTGCCTCATGTGCCTCATAGAGACTCTTCACTTCAAGTGAATGATGTGTCTGGTCAAACTTTGTAATCTGGAACGGATCTTTTCCGTTCTGCTGCAGCTCTGCAAGTTTCTCACGACGAACCTTTCTTAACTGGTTCAAGTCTGGTTCCTGTGTCTTTTTCTGGTTATCTGCCATTGTATATCTCCTTCCTACAGCGAACGGTTGATACCCAGAACTTTGTACTGGATTACACCCGCCTGTGTCTCAACGTCAACAACATCTCCAACTTCTTTACCCATCAGAGCCTGTCCTACCGGTGACTCATTGGAAATCTTTCCTTCCAGAGAGTTTGCTTCTGTAGATCCTACGATTTTAAATTCAATCTCCTCGTCAAATGTAACATCGTATACTTTTACTGAACATCCAACGTTGATCTTGTCTAAATCCACTTCATCTTCTACTACAACTTCTGCATTCTTCAGAATTGCTTCCAGTTCTTCGATACGAGCCTCGATATCACGCTGCTCGTCTTTTGCTGCATCATACTCAGCATTCTCTGAAAGGTCTCCCTGTTCTCTTGCTTCTTTGATCTTCTGTGCAACTTCTTTACGTTTTACTACTTTTAAATTCTCCAACTCTTCTTCCAATGCTTTTAATCCAGCATATGTGAGTAATCTTTTCTTTGCCTCTGCCATGATCTTCTCTCCTTTTTTGATCTCTCGTATTTTCATTTAAGAATGTAACCACGCGATATTTTCATAGTTACAATAGAATTACCGATTTCAAATTTACCTTCTGAAATAAATATATTCTTAACACTTCTGTCTTATTCTCAAGTCTGTCTGTTTCTGAAAATTAATCTCTTAACGCAACTAAAAGATGTCCCACAACTCTTGTTTTTTAAGTATGGTCCATCTCTTTTTTTAGTCTTGTTCGCAGTTACAATATTATACCCAATCAAGCCAGTACTGTCAAGATTTTTTCAAGTTCTTCATAGCTCTCAACGTTATTGATATCATCTCTCAAACGTGCCGCATTATGCAGTCCTTTTGTATACCACGCGACATGCTTTCGCATCTCACGGATTCCGGTATAATCCCCTTTATATTCAAGCTGAAGTCTGGCATGCCTTAGCATCATCTGACGAATTTCATCCACATCAGGACGTTTCGGCATTTCACCTGTTTTTTCATAGGAGATCAGTTCTGAAAAGATCCATGGATTTCCCTGTGCTCCCCGGGCGACCATCACTCCGTCACACCCTGTCTGCTCCTGCATTGCGATTGCTTTTTCGCCGGATGTCACATCTCCATTTCCTATGACAGGAATATGAACTGCCTCTTTCACCTGGCGAATGATATCCCAGTCAGCTTTCCCAGAATAGTACTGCTCTCTTGTGCGCCCATGTACTGCAACCGCAGCCGCTCCGGCTTCTTCGATTATCTTTGCTATTTCCACTGCATTTATATGCTCATCATCGAATCCTTTTCGAATCTTCACCGTTACTGGTTTTTGAATTGCCTTCACCGTTGCCGACACTAATTCATATACCAGTTTCGGATCTTTCATCAGAGCAGAGCCTTCTCCATTACGGACAATCTTCGGAACAGGACAGCCCATATTAATATCAAGGATTGAAAATGGTCTCTCTTCGATTCGTTTTGCCATCTCACTTACAATCTTCGGATCTGAACCGAACAACTGTAAGGATACAGGCATCTCATCCGGATGTATCTGAAGCAGGCTCTCTGTATTTTTATTATTATATAAAACTCCCTTTGCACTGATCATCTCCATGCACAAAAGACCTGCTCCCTGTTCCTTACAGAGCAAACGAAATGGCAGGTCTGTTACACCTGCCATCGGTCCCAGTACATAGCAATTGTCCAATGTAACATTTCCAATTGTTAACTGTTTCATGTAGTTCCCCTTACTCTAAGTAATTTACTGTTTTATCATAATTCTTGAATCATAATACAACCACTTTTAAACAATTACTCGTCTATATCATCTAAAGCAATATCTTCTCCAAGATACTTCACTTTATAATACAATTCTAATGATTCGAATAATTCTCTTTTTGTATTCTGAAGTTCTTTAATCTTCAAAACACTTCCGATTTCATCAAACTCGAAATCATTCTCATCATGTTCGACTTTTAATTCCAGATTACCATCTTCATCATAGACAACCATGAGAATTCCGCCGACATCCGCTGTGTACAGCACGCACATGATCTGAAGTTCCTGACGAATCGACTCTGGAAGTGTCATAAAATCCGGATTCAAATAAAACTTCTGTTCATACGCACTGGCCGCACAAAGTACGATTTCATCTACATTTTCCATATATTTACCACCTTATACATATCCATAGACACCGCGCACAGATACTTCACCTGCATAGACGGCCTCTTCGCTTCCATCTTCACGACGCACCAGCAATTCACCGGTTTCATTCATCCCCAAAGCATGTGCCTGATAAGATTCTTTTGCTCCCAGAATACGAACATCTTTTCCACAATTCACAAGCAATTTATTATAATCTTCCTGAAGAAAACTTAAATCTTCTACCTGTTCAAATTCTTCGTACCATCTTTCAAATTCAGACATAATCTCCGCAACGATCGGCGCACGTTTCTGAACCTCCCCTGTCTCAATTCGAAGGGATGTCGCCTTGTCCGCTATCTCTTCCGGGAATGATTCCATATTGACATTAATTCCAACGCCAATGACTACATGGTTGATATAGTCAATCTCGGTACTCATCTCTGTCAGTATTCCAACAATTTTCTTTCCATTCAAAATGATATCATTCGGCCACTTGATCTGCACATCCAGTCCAGTACAAGTACGCAATGCTCTTGCCACGCTATATGCCATCACGATCGTCAGCATCGGCGCTTTTACCGGAGGAAACTTTGGTCTTAACATAATTGACATATAGATGCTGCTGCCAGCCGGTGAATCCCAGCCCCGGCCTCGTCTTCCCCGTCCTGCTGTCTGCATATCTGCCACAGCCAGGGTTCCGTGCGGTGCACCTTCTTCACCAAACTGCTTTGCTTTTATATTTGTCGAATCAATCTCATCATAATAAAAAAACTGCTGTCCTGCCCACTTAGTCCGACCATCCAACAGACTTTCAAGCTCCTCCTGTGTCATAACATCAGCACTGCCCACAATCCGATATCCTCGATTGCGGACCGCTTCGACCTCATAGCCTTCTTCTTTCAACTGATTCATTACCTTCCAGATAGCAGTACGTGAGACCCCAAAGGTCTCACATAGCTGTTGTCCGGAAACATAATCTTTACTTTCTCTCAAAAGCTTTAAGATTTCTGTTTTCATTTATTTTACTTCTCCAAGTGTTGCTACCATAACTGCTTTGATCGTATGCATACGGTTCTCAGCTTCATCAAATACTTTAGACTGCTCGGATTCAAATACTTCATCTGTTACTTCCATATCTGTAAATCCGAAACGTTCTCCCATCTCTTTACCAATTGTTGTATTCAAGTCATGGAACGCCGGTAAACAGTGCAGGAAAATTGCCTGCTCTCCTGCATTTTTCATAATTTCTTTTGTAACTTTATATGGTGCGAGTTCTTTGATACGTGACTCCCATACATCATCAGGCTCACCCATAGATACCCATACATCTGTGTAAATAACGTCTGCACCTTTTGTTCCTTCCATTGCATCCTCTGTCAATGTAACACTTCCGCCTGACTCTGCTGCATATCCACGGCATGTCTCAACTAATTCTGCATTTGGGAAATAATTTGATGTTGTGCAGGCTACAAAATGCATACCAAGTTTTGAGCATGCGATCATCAGAGAGTTACCCATGTTGTATCTTGCATCGCCTAAATATACCAGTTTACGGCCTTTTAAGTCTCCGAAATGCTCACGGATTGTCAGCATATCTGCCAGCATCTGTGTCGGATGATACTGGTTTGTCAGTCCGTTCCATACCGGAACTCCTGCATACTCTGCCAATGTCTCTACGATTTCCTGATCAAATCCACGATATTCAATTCCATCATACATTCTTCCAAGCACACGTGCTGTATCTTTGATTGTCTCTTTCTTACCAATCTGAGATCCTGTAGGTCCAAGATAAGTCGATCCCATTCCCATATCAGATGCAGCAACTTCAAATGCGCATCTTGTTCTTGTGCTGTCTTTTTCAAAAATCAGCGCAACATTTTTTCCTTTATAATGATCTACCGGAATTCCTTTTTTCTTTTTTTCTTTTAATTCTGCTGACAGATCAAGCAGATATGTAATCTCCTCCGGAGTAAAGTCCTTTAATGTCAAAAAATTTCTTCCCTTTAAATCCATGTCTTTCTTCTCTCCTGTCCCCACGAATATGTGTGTAAATCTCGATAAATGTATGCGTTCCACGGCTATATTTCTATCCCTTACCTCATAAGGTCATGTTTCGCATCTACCTAATACAATACCATATTCCTCTGATAAATCCAATATTATTTTCTGCGCTGTCTGCTGGCTTCAAACATCAAAACAGACGCTGCCACCGCTGCGTTAAGCGATTCTGCCGCTCCCTCCATCGGAATACGGATCCATGTGTCTGCACATTCTGCAACCTCCTGACGGAGTCCATTTCCTTCATTTCCGATCAGATATGCTGTTCCGCCGAGGTAATCTTCCTCATCATAAGCATTTTTCCCGGCCAGATGCGCTGCATAGACCTGAATTTTATTTTTCTTTAATTCATTGATGGTATCTGTCAATTGCTCTACATACACAAACGGCATGCGGAAAATGGCTCCCATTGTAGAACGAATTACCTTTGGATTATAAATATCCACGCAATCTTTACTGAGTATAATTCCGGTAACACCTGCCGCTTCCGCTGTTCTGAAAATCGTCCCCAGATTTCCCGGATCCTGAAGGTTGTCCAGAACAAGTAGCAGATCTTCTTTCTCTTTTTTACGGTTTAGAATATCTGACAGCACATACTTATTCTGCCATACAATTGCCAGTACTCCCTGCGGAGTTTTTGTATCTGATATATAAGAAAATACCGTCGGCGTTACAAGTTCCGGCTTCACATTCCCCGGCAAATCTGTTTTATGCTTTTTATAAAATTCTTCTGTCACATAAAGTGCTTTTAATTTATCTTCCGGAATTTCACGCACCATACGGATTCCCTCTACAATAAATACGCCTTCTGTATTTCTTGCCTTACTTTTCTTCTGGAGCTGTACAATCTCCTTAATTCTCTGGTTACTTGTACTTGTAATCATTAATACGCTAACCCTTTCTTTATACTTTAAAGCGATATCCCACGCCCCAGATTGTCTCAATATACTGTGGATGGGAAGTATCATATTCGATTTTCTCACGGATCTTCTTAATATGCACTGTAACAGTCGCAATGTCTCCTACCGACTCCATATCCCAGATCTCACGGAAGAGTTCTTCTTTGGAATATACGTGATTCGGATGTCCCGCCAAAAATGTCAGCAGGTCGAATTCTTTTGTAGTAAATGATTTTTCCTCTCCATTGACCCACACGCGTCTGGCTGTTGTATCGATCTTCAGTCCTCTGATCTCAATGACTTCATTTTCTTCTACACTGCTTCCGATCAGTCTCTCATATCTTGCCAGATGCGCTTTGGCACGTGCTACCAGCTCACTTGGGCTGAATGGTTTTGTCATATAATCATCTGCGCCCAGTCCCAGACCACGAATCTTATCAATATCATCCTTCTTCGCTGACACCATGATAATCGGTGTATTCTTATTATTACGGACTTGCTTACAGATTTCAAATCCGTCCACTCCCGGAAGCATAAGATCCAGAATAATTAGATCAAATTCCTCATCCAGCGCTTTGTTCAACCCCAGCTGTCCGTCATTGGCAACTTCCACTTCAAAATTGCTCAACTCCAGATAGTCTCTCTCTAATTCTGCGATACTTTCTTCATCTTCAATTATCAAAATTCTCTTGCTCATTCGATTGGTACCTCCTGATATTTTCTAACAACAAAATACATCGTCGTTCCTACGCCTTCCTCACTGGATGCCCAGATCTTGCCTCCATGCTCTTCCACGATCTTTTTCACAATTGCAAGACCGATTCCACTTCCGCCTTTGGATGAATTTCTTGACGCATCCGCACGATAAAACCGTTCAAATATATATGGCAGATCTTTCGTTGCAATGCCTTTTCCATTGTCACTGAGTTCCACCTGGATAAAATCTCCCACATCCAGAATTTTCATCATAATCTCTGCCTGTGGCTTGTCTGTATATTTTAATGAATTGGATATAATATTGTTGATTACCCTTCTCATCTGCTCCGGATCTACGATAATCTTAAAATCCTCTTCCAGATAATTGCGGAATTCAAATTTTGCTCCCTTTGATTCCAGCTCGATTGCAAGGTCTTCCGCACAGTCTTTAAAATACTGCTTTGCAGAGATTGTCGTAAAGTCATATGGAATACGATTGGTATCGATCTTCGAATACAGTGTCAGCTCATTGATCAGCAAATCCATCTCATTTGCTTTATTGTATATGGTTTTGATGTATCTGTCCATCTTTTCCGGTGTATCTGCAACACCATCCATAATTCCCTCCACATATCCTTTGATTGCTGTGATCGGAGTTTTCAGGTCATGGGAAATGTTACTGATCAGTTCCTTATTCTCCCGGTCAAACTCTACTTTTTCCTCTGCATTCGCCTTCAGACGCAAACGCATCTCCTCAAAGTCACGACATACCTGTCCGATCTCATCATCATTTTCCGGTTTGATCTCGAAATCCAGATTACCTTCCTTGATATTCCTTGTCGCTTCCTGCAGTTTTGCCAACGGCACGGAAACAGTCTTATAAATCCACCAGATCAGTATCGCCGTTGTAATGCAGACAATGATCAGATACATCTGCTGTATTTCTCCCGCTTTATTCGGTGCGAGCATATACATTCCTGCCATTGTAACAAAGGTTGGAAATATCATGACCAGGACAAATGCGATTACCAGTTTTGTTTTTAACTTCATAAATCCGTCCTCTTTTCATCTTTTTCTCTAGTGGGATTATAACATAATTTTTTATGTTTTCTGTCAATTACAGGAAAATCAAATCTAAATTTTCTATGAATTGTCAAGGGGAAGCTTTTCTTTGACTTCTCATTTCTGAAAATTTTAAAAGGCGATGCAACTCATCTGAATCACATCGCCCCTGTTTTGGACCATTTATTTCCCAGACAGTCCCTTTTCCCAATCTGTCTGGTTTCTTATAAATATTTCTTCAAATCATCAACCTTATCCAATTTCTCCCATGGAAGATCCAGATCATTTCTTCCAAAATGTCCATAAGCTGCTGTCTGTTTGTAAATTGGACGACGCAGATCTAACATCTTGATGATTCCTGCCGGACGCATATCAAAGTTTTCACGGATGATCTCTACAAGTTTCTCATCTGATACTTTTCCTGTTCCGAATGTATCTACCATGATAGATGTCGGCTGAGCTACACCGATTGCATAAGAAAGCTGAATCTCGCATTTCTTAGCAAGTCCTGCTGCAACAATATTTTTAGCTGCATAACGTGCTGCATAAGCTGCAGAACGGTCAACTTTTGTGCAGTCTTTTCCTGAAAATGCACCACCACCGTGACGAGCCATTCCACCATAAGTATCAACGATAATCTTACGTCCTGTCAGACCACTGTCTCCATGAGGTCCGCCAATTACAAAACGTCCTGTAGGATTGATAAAGAATTTTGTCTCATCGTCGATCATCTCTGCCGGAATGATCGCATCAAACACATATTTCTTAATATCTTCATGAATCTGTTCCTGTGTTACTTCCGGGTCATGCTGTGTTGATAATACAACTGCATCAAGACGTTTCGGAACTCCGTTCTCATCATATTCTACTGTAACCTGAGTTTTTCCGTCTGGTCTCAGATAAGGAAGTGTTCCATCTTTTCTTACTTTTGTAAGCTGCAAAGCAAGTTTGTGTGCCATTGCGATTGGATATGGCATATACTCTGCTGTCTCATCTGTAGCATATCCAAACATCATTCCCTGATCTCCGGCACCGATGGCTTCAATCTCATCCTCTGACATTTTATTTTCTTTTGCTTCTAACGCTTTGTCGACTCCAAGAGCAATATCTGCAGACTGCTCGTCCAGTGCTGTAATTACACCACATGTCTCTGCATCAAATCCGTATTTTCCTCTTGTATATCCAATCTCGCGAACTGTATCGCGAACGATTTTCTGGATATCTACATATGCATTTGTTGTAATCTCTCCCATAACCATAACGAGACCTGTTGTTGTACATGTCTCACACGCTACACGGCTCATTGGATCTTTCTCTAATAATGCATCCAAAATAGCATCTGAAATCTGGTCACACATTTTGTCCGGATGTCCTTCTGTAACGGACTCGGATGTAAATAATAATTTTTCCATGTTCTTCTCCTTTTCTTCTGCACTTTCTCTCCGGTTTTTAGATTGTTTTTCGCCTGCTGTCTGCAACGAAAAACAGCCCGCACAACGTACGGACTGTTTCTATTTCATAACAATCCCCTTATTGTTCGATTACTCGCTCAGGCTGGCACCTTCCTGCTTAGAGGGGTTGCCGCAGCTTCTTCGATCCTTTGTATCTCCACTGCTCTGAATAAGAGAAAGTTTATATTATTTAATTTTTGCTACCTAACAGACTATACAACTCATTGATACTTCTGTCAATACAGTTTATAAAACTTTTAGATTAGCTGTTGCTGTTCACAGGAACCCTGTGGCAATTAGCTTACTTTTAATGTAAATTTCTGAATCTCTTTTTCGCTTGATACACGTTCAATAATGCCACCCAGACTTCTGAGTTTCTCTTCAAAACGTTCATATCCACGCTGAATATATACAATGTCATCTACAATTGTGATTCCATCTGTAGCAAGACCTGCAATACAAAGTGCTGCTCCTGCACGAAGATCCGGCGCACTCACTCTTGCTCCTGAGAATTTCTCCACACCTTCGATTGTTGCAGAGTTACCTTCCACTTTAATGTTTGCTCCCATTCTTGCAAGCTCATCCAAATATTTGAAACGGTTTTCAAAAATGCTCTCTGTAATCGTACTTGTTCCTGATGCAAGCGCCAGTACAACACCGATCTGTGGCTGCATATCTGTCGGATATCCCGGATACGGCAATGTCTTAACCTGTGTAGATTTCAATCGTCCCTTTGCGACAACACGAACTGCATCATCCAGTTCCTCTACTTCACATCCGATATCGATCAATTTGGAAATCGTTGCATCCAAATGTTTTGGAATTACATTCGTTACTGTTACATCTCCCTTTGTAGCTGCTGCAGCAAACATAAATGTACCGGCTTCAATCTGATCCGGAATGATCGAATACTCTGTCTTATGAAGAGATTTTACTCCACGGATCTTGATCACATCAGTTCCTGCTCCACGGATATTTGCACCCATACTGTTCAGGAAATTCGCAACATCAACAACATGTGGCTCTTTTGCAACATTTTCCATAATCGTCATGCCTTCAGCCATTGCTGCAGTCATCATAACATTGATCGTTGCCCCAACAGAAACAACATCAAAGTACAAATGTGTTCCTCTCAGCTCATCTGCCTCAGCGACGATCTTACCATGTTCAATGTCAACATCTGCTCCCAGAGCACGAAATCCTTTCAAATGTTGATCGATTGGTCTGCTTCCGATATTACATCCACCCGGAAGTGCCACCTCTGCCTTTTTATACTTTCCAAGCATCGCTCCTAATAAATAGTATGATGCTCGAATTTTCTTAATGTAATCATAATCAATATTAAAATCTGTGATCGTACCACCATTGATCTTCACTGTATGGCGGTCAATACGATCTACCATTGCTCCGATTCCCTCGATTGCTTCCAACATCACATTAATGTCGTTCACATCTGGAAGGTTATCAATCAATACAGTCTCATCTGTCATAATTGCTGCTGCCAATATGGCAAGTGCAGCATTCTTAGCTCCGCCAATCTCTACTTCGCCGACCAACGGATTACCACCCTTAATAATATATTGCTCCATTTTGCACCTCTATTATCCGATATTTATATCGTATCTTTCTAAATCCCCATTCTCGGTTGCATAAATCATTTTCTAGCTTATTTATTCAAATCCCACGTTA
Organism: Dorea sp.; assembly: GCA_050873945.1. Classification (GTDB taxonomy): domain Bacteria; phylum Bacillota; class Clostridia; order Lachnospirales; family Lachnospiraceae; genus Dorea_A. Next base: position 9,974 of record JBNMJT010000030.1, on the reverse strand, counting down.
TTTTATAACTCATTTTGTCTATAAGTTCACAAACGCTAAAATATTATAGCATAAAAAACAACTTTGTAAAAGAACTTTTTATTTTCGTAACATTATTGCAAAACTTTCTTTTAAAAAATACATTATAACTTTGAAATTGCTTCTAATACCTTCTCGATCGTATCACTGATCTCACACCGGTCTTCATTGACAATGACATCCGCATATTTTCCAAACAAAACGCTTCTCTCATCGTACAGATCTTTCAGTGTCTGACCTTCTCTCAGTACTACACCACGTTTCTTCGGATTACGAATTCTTTGTTTTATTGTTTGATAGGATGCCTGTAAATATACAACCGTTCCGATTTCTTTATAATGCTGCATCGCCTCATCACAATATACAATACTTCCTCCCGGAGAGATCACGGCATTCTCAACATCCACATCTCTGTTCACCTGGTTCTCAATCTTCAGAAAACCATCATCTCCGACTTCTGCGATAATCTCGCGGAGCAGTTTCTTTTCCTGTTCCTGAATCAGCAGATCTGTATCAATAAACTGTTTGCCCAGTCTCTTGGCAACCACAACACCTACTGTGCTCTTTCCGACAGCAGGCATCCCTATAAAAATAATATTATTTTTTTTCATATGTATCTCCGATTTATATTCTTCCATTTTACTTAGAATTACATGTTTGTTAATACCATTTTTTATTATAGCATACCTTTTCTCATTAGTAAAACCTTCTTCTGTTTCTCCGATCATCACTTCTACGCTTAAACAACTCCTGGTACAACATCACCTCTACCAGATTTCTAAGCCAATCCTGCGGTTCCATCTTCTCCTGACTGACAACTTTATCAAAAATCCGATTTCGCATCAACCGAAGTGAGAGTCGGTCCGGATATTCATCATAAATCATGCTGCATGGATATTCATTCCGATCACACTCTTCTTCTACATAGGGAAGTACTTTCTTCGCTGTATCCGGATATAAACTTTTCATATATTCATAATCACGGCGTTCCATCCGTTCATCATCATATGCAAGCGGCATAGGATAAGCCATATAATACGGCAGTTTCGGATTCATGGTCACCACTCCTATTTCTGAGCTTATATCATTACTGTATGCCATATTTTGTAAAATGGTTACGCAACAAAAACGGCTGAGAAGCAACATCCCACTGCCTCTCAGCCTATCTGTTAAATTATTTTATTTTTTCGAATATCCATGTGCTTCTTCCAGCATCATATCTTTCACTTTCATCAGACGAATCTGCGTACTTCTCTCATTTTCATCCAATTTCATCGTAATATACTTAATATTCTTCTCTGTTTCCGGAATGATCACATGCTCCAATGCATTGACACGGCGCCTTGTCTTTTCAATTTCTGCCGCCATTAACTGGCATGCTTTTTCACATTCTGCCAATCGTATCATGTCCGGCAGGATATCTGCCAGAGATTTCACAGCCCCGTCCAGATCACTGGATGTAAATGCAAATCCGTAAGAATAAATGTCATTTTCATCCGCTGTCTTTGTCTTGTATTCAAATTTCGGAATTTCCACACTCATGACATTTTCCTCCGATGGAATGAGATTGATTTCCTGCTTCGGTGCCATAAGTGCCGTATGAAGTTCCGCCTCCGACATTCCGGCCTTGGCAATCACAAAATTTTTATTTGCTGATAAAATGCCGGCTTCGACCCGTTTTCTGACTTCCATGTTTTCCCTGACAAGATCCAGATACTGGCGCATCAGTTCATCACGTTTATCTTTCAATAATTTGTGACCTCGCACCGCTGTGATCCGTTTCTTTTTCAAACGGGTCAGTTCCATACGGGTTGGATTTACCTGTGTAGATGCCATGTGTCCTCACCTACCTTTCCTTTCATGCTTCGCAGAGTTTTTGCTTTTCTTCACAGAATTTCTGTGTGCAACAATCTATTTTCCATAGTATTCATCGAGATATTTATCATCGATACGTTTTAGCTCTGTTCTTGGAAGCATGGAAAGTAATTTCCATCCAATTTCCAAAGTCTCTTCGATGCTTCGATCTGTATTATATCCTTGTGACACATATTCTTTTTCAAACGCATCTGCAAACTTGGCATATAATAAGTCAATGTCTGTCAATGCCGCCTCACCAAGGATTACCATCAGTTCTTTTGCATCTTTACCACGTGCATAGGCTGCAAACAACTGGTTCATTGTATTTGCATGATCTGCACGTGTCTTTCCCTCACCGATACCTTTATCTTTCAGACGGGACAATGACGGAAGTACATCGATCGGAGGTGTAACGCCTCTTCGATACAGATCACGGCTTAAAATGATCTGTCCTTCTGTAATATATCCTGTCAGGTCAGGGATTGGATGTGTCTTATCATCTTCCGGCATAGTCAGGATTGGGATCATTGTAATACTTCCCTTCTTCCCGTTCTGTCGTCCTGCTCTTTCATATAAAGAAGCAAGGTCTGTGTACATATATCCCGGATATCCTCGACGTCCCGGCACCTCTTTACGGGCTGCAGACACCTCTCGAAGTGCATCGGCATAGTTTGTAATATCTGTCAGGATTACAAGTACATGCATGTCCTTCTCAAATGCAAGATATTCTGCCGCTGTCAGTGCAACTCGAGGAGTCGAAATACGCTCGATCGCAGGGTCATTTGCAAGGTTTACAAATAAAACTGTACGGTCGATCGCTCCTGTCTCTTTGAAACTTTCAATAAAGAAGTTTGATTCTTCAAATGTAATACCCATTGCTGCAAATACAACAGCGAATTTGTCATCTTTTCCGCGTACTTTTGCCTGTCTTGCAATCTGTGCTGCAAGATTTGCATGCGGCAGACCGGATGCAGAGAAAATCGGTAATTTCTGTCCACGGACAAGCGTATTCAGTCCATCAATAGCGGATACGCCTGTCTGGATAAACTCTTCCGGATAGCTTCTTGCTGCCGGATTCATCGGCAGTCCATTGATATCCATACGAGCTTCCGGCAGAATCTCCGGTCCATCATCGATTGGTCGTCCCATACCATCAAAGACACGTCCAAGCATATCTTCTGAAACGCCCAGTTCCATGCTTCGTCCAAGGAATCGCACCTTACTGTTTGACAGGTTGATACCTGTCGCACTGTCAAACAACTGTACCAATGCATCGGTACCATTGATCTCCAATACTTTACAACGTCTTACTTCCCCACTGGCCAACTCGATTTCGCCCAGCTCATCATAGGTAACATGTTCTACATCACGTACCAGCATCAGTGGTCCGGCTACTTCTTGTATCGTTCTATACTCTTTTGGCATTTAGAAGTCCTCCTTTCCCAATGCATTTGCAATCTCAACGTGTAATTCATCTGTTACTTTCTTATATTCTTCCTGAATCTGATCTTCTGTTACATATTTAAAACGTCCGATCTGTTCACGCACCGGCAGATTGATCAGGTTCTGTAATTTTGCACCTTTTTCCAGCGCCTCCACAGACTGGTCATAATATGCCAGTACAAGATCCATCATCATATACTGTTTATCCAGAGAAGTGTACGTATCTACTTCATGGAATGAGTTCTGATGCAGGAAATCTTCTCGAATAGAACGTGCTGCCTCCATCTTCAGACGGTCGCTTGCAGACAATGCATCCATACCAACCATCTTAACGATCTCATCCAATTCTGCTTCTTCCTGAAGCAATGTCATCATTTCCTGACGTTTTGCCATCCAATCCGGCTTTACTTTTTCATTGAACCATTTTTCCATATTATCCAGATATAAAGAATAGCTGTTCAGCCAGTTGATCGCAGGGAAATGTCTCTTATAAGCCAGTGCCGAATCCAATCCCCAGAACACTTTTACAATTCGAAGTGTAGCCTGTGATACTGGTTCCGAAATATCACCACCCGGAGGAGATACCGCACCAATTACTGACAGGGCTCCCTCCCGCTCTTCTTTTCCAAGTGAAATGACATGTCCCGCTCTTTCATAAAACTGAGCCAGACGGCTTCCCAGATAAGCCGGATATCCTTCTTCACCAGGCATCTCTTCAAGACGTCCCGACATTTCTCGAAGTGCCTCCGCCCAACGAGATGTAGAATCCGCCATCAAAGCAACGGAATATCCCATATCACGGAAATATTCTGCAATTGTAATTCCTGTATAAATAGATGCTTCACGTGCTGCAACCGGCATGTCTGATGTGTTCGCGATCAGAACTGTTCTCTGCATCAAAGACTGTCCTGTCTTTGGATCTTTCAGTTCCGGGAACTCATTCAGAACATCTGTCATCTCATTTCCACGCTCTCCGCATCCAATGTAAACAACGATATCTGCCTCTGCCCATTTTGCAAGCTGATGCTGAATAACTGTTTTACCACTTCCGAATGGTCCAGGTACTGCAGCAACTCCACCTTTTGCAAGTGGGAAAAATGTATCAATAACACGCTGTCCAGTTACAAGCGGCATATCCGGAGATAATTTCTTTTTATACGGACGTCCTTTACGAACCGGCCATTTCTGCATCAGAGTCAGTTCTTTGTCTCCATCTGCCGTCTCCACAACAGCCACTGTCTCTTCTACTGTAAATTCTCCTGCTTTAATTTCTTTGATCGTTCCTTTGATTCCATACGGAACCATGATCTTCTGCTGTACAACGATCGTTTCCTGCACAGTTCCGATCACGTCTCCTGCCTCTACTTCATCTCCGACTTTTGCTGTCGGTACAAATTCCCATTTTAAATTTCTTTTCAGTGATGGTACTTCTACTCCACGCTTTAAGTTATTACCGGATACTTTCATAATATCATCCAGCGGACGCTGAATTCCATCATAGATACTGGTGATCAGTCCAGGACCAAGTTCAACTGACATTGGAACTTCCATAGATTCTACCGGTTCTCCTGGTCCAAGTCCCGATGTCTCCTCGTATACCTGAATGGATGCCTCATCTCCATGCATCTCTATGATTTCGCCAATCAGTCTTTGTTCACTGACACGAACGACGTCAAACATGTTCGCATCTCGCATCCCCGAAGCAATAACAAGGGGACCTGCGACTTTTTTTATTACGCCTGTACTCATTTGACGAACTACCTCGCTTTCTATCTATCATTGTAGCTTTTCTATTACTGTTCAGCTCTGTATCAATCACGATTGCAGTCAACCTGAACAGATACACCTTCGTTCTTTATTCCTCTGAGAATAAAATATCGCTTCCAACAGCCTGCTCCACTGTTTTCTTTACCCCTTCCACTCCGGCACCGGTATTGCCCGATACTCCCGGAATCTGTATAATTGCTGGAAAGGTTCGCTCCTGATATTCCTCTATCACATCTGTCAACTGCGCTGCAACTGCCTCTGTAATATAAATAATCCCATATTTTCCATCTGCAAGCTGACGCAACTTATCTTTTGCTTCTTCCCGGTTTTTGACAGGACAGATGCTAAGACCGAGTGTTGCAAATCCATATATGCTGTCATAATCACCGATTACTGCAATCTTATACATACATCTCCCTTATCCTTTCCCGGATCATCTCATCTGGAAATCTATTTTGTTTTCCGGTCAGAATTATCCGCACTGTCTTAATTTCATTTTGTCTGGCAAGCAAATACGCCACCAGTGGACCAGCAGAAAACGCATTGTATTTCTGCGGCTTGATAGTTTCAATCATACGATTATCACACCATCTCTCAAAAGCTGACGGAGACTCTTCCAATGCCTCTGCCCCTTCTGCATAAACAGTTCCTGTCAGATATTCCCGCAACGCCTCAGAACCGGACAATGCCGCCTTTGCCAATTGCTCCACATTTACACTCTCACACGGAGCCATCGCACGTTTCATAAATTCCAGTGATTTTCCTGTCTTCTGACACCTCACTGCAATCTTGATGTCTGCAAGCGCCACTGTCGACTCTGCATAAACACGGATAATCTCATCCTTCGCTTCGCGACCTGCCTTTGCGACAGCCTCCAGAGCCGCACGATCTACGATCACGTCACATAACTGCCCGTCTCTTGTCTGAAGCAATGTCTCATAAGCTTCTTTTGCAGCCGCCTCCATGTTGCCCGGAAGACGTTCAAACGCCTTGTTTTCTACAATAGAAAGCATCTCCCTTCCGGGAATCTTACAATCATTATAGAAAATCTTTTCGTTTGTCACTTCTGTGCAGACTTCTTTGATCGCCGCTTTTAGGTTATGATATAGTTTTTGATAGGACATCACGTCGAATACAGACAGATCCGGCGCCACCTCCCGGATGACCTGCCATGTTTTTTCTTCTTCACAATTTAAAATTGCTTCTATATCATTTTCTGTATCTGCATTGCCCCAGCCTTTCTCGCTGAGAATTCCAAGGCACTGTGTTTCATCTTTGCATGCAAGGAGCTGGTCAATCACAGAATCCGTAAGCAACGATGCCTCTAAAGCCCGGATTCTGGCAACTGCATAAGTATATTCTAATTCATTCACATTCAATCCTCCCGGCTGCTTTATTTTATACAAATATTACCTTCTGTACCAAGTCAGACCATTCATCCCGTTTGGATTCAAAGATCGCCTGTATGGTACAATTTTCTTCAATTCCACCATACACCAGAACAAAACCTCCATCAATCTGCTTTGTTTCCTCCGCAAATATCAGTTTACCACCTTTGGATGCTGCGATTTTTTCCGCTTCCCCGACAAATGAAGCCGGAACTCTCTGTTTATCTTTTTCAGAGAAATAAATCACACCTTCTCCAGCCTGCACATATGCTTTCAACAAATTGGTCAGCATGTCAAAATACTCTGCATCCGAAAGATTCATTACTTTTTCATATGCCTTTTGAAGCACTTCCGAGATCACTTCCTGTTTTGCTTTCAAAATAGCTGTCTTTCTCTGCATATCACAAGAAGAAGCGATACGTTCATGATAATTTTTCACTGCAGTCTCTGTTTTTTGATTCATTCGCTGCCACGATGCATCTACTTCCGCTTTTACTTTTGTCTGTATTTCCTCTGCCTGTGCATTTGCTTGTGCGATTCTCTCTTCGGCTTGCGCGTTTGCATCTTCCAGGATCTGACTTTTCATCTTGTCTAATCCGCTCATTTTGTTTACCTCGCTCTATCTCAATTCATCTTCATTCCAAAGCCTTATCACTCCAAAGCGTCCCACAGCTTATACTGGAATTGCACTTACTGCAAGAATAGAGATCAACAATGCCAGAATCGCATATGTCTCAACCATTGCAGGGAAAAGCATTGCTTTACCAAACTGATCTGGTTTCTTTGCTACGATTCCGATTGCAGCTGCGGCTGTTTTACCCTGAGACTTTCCTGAAATCAATCCAACAATACCGATTGGAAGACATGCTGCCAGGATCAAAAGTCCTGTTGCAACAGATACTTCTTTGATTCCGCCACCCAGCAGACCAACTTTTGAAAGTGTGATAAATCCAACCAACAATCCATAAATACCCTGTGTACCTGGAAGCAGCTGCATGATCAATACTTTCGCGAATTTACTCGGATCTTCTGACACAACTCCCGATGCAGCCTGACCTGCCACTCCAACTCCCAATGCTGAACCTGCTCCTGCTAACAATACAGCCAATGCTGCTCCAAGAAGTGCATATACAATACCTAACTTATCCATAACTTTTTATTCCTCCTTAACATCTGCATACTTTGTATTTTCTCTAAATGGATGAAACGCTCTTCCTCCACCTTCATAGAATTTTCCAAAGAATTCTACATACTGTAAACGATTTGTGTGCACGTACGCACCAAGTAAGTTAATCGCAATATTAAACACATGTCCAACGATAAATACAATCACAAACAGTATTACACCAAACACACTCTTACCGCCCATACTTCCCATCTGATTTACAACCTGTGCAATAACACCTGTTGCAAGTCCCAGTGCAAGAAGTCGGGAATAAGATAATACATCGCTCAACCATCCTGTCACATTGTATAGGTCATATGCTCCAAGTGCGATACGAAGTCCAAAATTCTTATTTGCCCGGCCGGACATCAATACAATACCCACCGCTCCGAGGATGGACGCCCATTTTGCAATTGCATTGACAACCGGCGGAAATGTGATCTGTACCTGTGCGATAGATGCGAAAATGTCTGTCGGGATCAGTAAGAGAATCAATCCGATCAAAAAAACATACCACAGTACTACATCACATAAGAAATCTACATATTTCTTGTCTCTGATACACATATATCCCTTGATTCCAAGTCCTGTGAACAGATGGATCAATCCAAATACCATGGAATAGATCAACAATTTCATTGGATTTTCCAATGGAACAAACCACAGTGCTTTGATACCAACCTCATGTCCAAAGAATGTTCTCGAAACAACATTGATCACATCGCCAAAATATCCGCCAAACATAACTCCCCAGAATAATGTTGACAGTCCACACAAGAAGAATAACTGAATCGATTTTTTCATTCCTTCTGACATACGCGGAAATTTTAAGATCAGTATTCCACACGTAATAGAAACAATCGCTCCATACGCTGCATCCGATAACATTAATCCAAATAAAAATACGTAAAATACAGACATGATTGCTGTCGGATCAATTTCTCCCTTTTTTGGAAGTCCGAAAGATTCCAGAACACCCTCTGCACTTGCCGAGAATTTGTTATTCTGCAAAAGCACCGGTGCTTCTTCCTCTTCTTTCAATTCTTCTACATCAACCACACAGTCATACTGACTTTCCAGAACCTGCTTTACCTTTGCACTGTCTCTCTTTGGAACATAACCGCTTAACACAAATGTATTCTCAGATTGTGGAATTTCTCCCAACACTTCATATTTATCTGCGCGTACACGATAGTAATCTGCCAATAGATAAATCTGCTCTCTTTGTTCCGCCAACTGTACTATTTCCTGTTCAATCTCCGAAATTCTGATTTCGTTTTCTTTGATTTTCTGCTTTAAGTCCGCCGTTTCTCCTGCCGGAGTTTTTGTACTGCTCTGCGCTATTCTTGAAAATCCACGGCTTCGAAGTGCTTCTTCGACGCTCTGCTCTTCTTGTTTCAGGCAAACTACTGCAATACAGGTCATGTCCTGTCCGGATGAAATCACATGAGCATCTGCCGCTTCAACTTCCGGCGCCGCATCTGCCAGAATCTCATAAATGCCTTGAATATCGGTCTGTCCAGGAATGCTTCCTAAAATAACAGACGTGTTCTTTGTCCCCGTCGCATTCATCGGAATATCCAGACTCAGCCATGGCACAAGGCTTTCAATTCGATTTTCCAGCTTCAGGATTTCCGCTTTGTGTTCTGCCTTTTCTTTATCCAGTGACTGGATTCGGCTTACCACTTTTAATAGTTCTTCACGCTTATGAACTACTTCTTCATGTACTTTCACATCAACCAGTTTCTTACCTTCCAGAGCTGACAACATCGATGTCTTTACCGGAGCATAATCATTCAATATCTCCAACGCTCTGTCTGCAGAATTGGCAGCTTTTTCGAAACTGCTTCTGGCATTTGCCGTGTCCATCCGGCGGAAATCTTCGTCTTCATCCAGTACATGATCAATCTCCATAATTCCCATGCCCTGAATCTTTTCCAGAATCGCTTTTCGGTTCTTTTTCAACGCGCAGATACTCATTCGTTGCATCTGCAATACCGCCATAACACAATCCCTCCTTTTATCACGGATTTATCAAATCCTTTTTACGCTCCCGTAATACACATCTTGCGTAATATTACGTTGACTGCTTCCTCTTCCTTCCCGGAAGCCAGTTCTTTTAACGCCACGACTTCTTTTTCAATCTTTAACAGCGTCTCTGCCTGTACCTGTTCTCCTTCTTTTTTTGCATCTGACATGGCTTTTTGCATATTCTGTTCCATCGCAGCTAATTGTTCTTCTTTCCACTGTTTCGCCTGCTTCGTTGCATCATCCACGATCTGATTGCTTTTGACCTCCGCTTCTCTCGCAATTGAATCTGCTTTTGCTTCCGTCTC
>JBNMJT010000029.1:0-21018 GCA_050873945.1 Dorea sp. | reverse complement strand
TTCCGCAGGAAAACGTCAGACTTCGTTTGCTTCCTGCGATGTACTTCCGGATCTGAAAGATGATATAGATATAGAAATTGCAGATGATGATTTGAAGATCGATACATACCGTGCAAGCGGTGCCGGTGGTCAGCACGTCAATAAGACGTCTTCTGCAATCCGTATCACACATCTCCCAACCGGAATCGTAGTGCAGTGTCAGAATGAACGGTCACAGCACCATAATAAAGAAAAAGCGATGCAGATGTTAAAAGCAAAACTGCAGCTTATGAAAGAACAGGAACAGGCAGAAAAAGTGTCTGATATTCGTGGGGAAGTAAAAGAAATCGGATTTGGCAACCAGATCCGGTCCTATGTTATGCAGCCATATACACTGGTGAAGGATCACCGTACGAATGAGGAAAACAGTAATGTAAATGCCGTAATGGATGGAGATATCGATTCATTTATCAATGCATATCTGAAGAAGATCGCGAACGGCTAAAGGGAGGGAATATATGATCAATATAGCAGTAATGGGCTACGGAACAGTAGGTTCCGGAGTGGTAGAAGTAATCAATACCAACGGGGCACGTATCAACCAGAGAATCGGTGAAGAACTGAATATCAAATATGTGCTGGATATGAAAGATTTCCCGGGAGATCCGGTACAGGAAAAGATCGTACATGATTTTGAGACGATCGTATCGGACGAAGATGTACAGATCGTTGTGGAAGTTATGGGTGGTATTGAACCGGCTTATACATTTGTAAAACGCTGTCTGCAGGCAGGAAAAAGTGTAGCGACATCGAATAAAGCACTGGTGGCAAAACACGGGGCAGAGCTGCTCTCGATTGCAGCGGAACATAATATCAATTTCCTGTTTGAGGCAAGTGTCGGAGGCGGTATCCCGATCATCCGTCCGCTGAATTCTTCTCTGACGGCAGATGAGATCGAAGAAATCACCGGAATTTTAAATGGAACGACCAACTATATGCTGTCCAAGATGTTCTATGAAGGGGCAGATTATGATACGGTCTTAAAAGAAGCGCAGGCAAACGGATATGCGGAAAGAAATCCGGAAGCGGATGTGGAAGGCTATGATGCCTGCAGAAAGATCGCAATCCTGTCATCCCTGATCTCCGGACAGCAGGTGGACTTTGAAGATATCTACTGTGAGGGAATCACAGAGATTACAGTAGAAGATATGAAGTACGCAAAGGCAATGGGAACAACGATCAAGCTGCTGGCTTCCAGCAGACGCTATGCGGGTAACAGACTGCATGCGATCGTAGCGCCTTGTATGTTATATCCGGAGCATCCGCTCTATAATGTCAATGATGTATTCAACGCGATCTTTGTACATGGAAATGTACTGGGAGATGCGATGTTCTACGGAAGCGGGGCAGGAAAGCTTCCTACTGCAAGTGCCGTAGTTGCGGATGTAGTAGATGAAGCAAAACATCTGAACCGTAATATTATGACCATGTGGAAAGAAGAAAAACTCCAGCTGGAAGATAAGGCAGATTCCAAGAGAAGATTCTTTGTGAGAATTAAGGGAAATGAAGAAGAACTGGTTCCACGGCTGAAAGAATCATACGGGGAGATTGAAGTCGTAAAAGTTCCGGAACTGGAAGGCGAATTTGGATTTGTAACACCTGTTATGATGGAAGGTGATTATGAGACCAGATCAAAACTTTACAAAGAGCAGATCGTACATATGATCCGTATCCAGGATTAATCAGATTGGTCTGTCACAGGAGGAAACATGTTAATAGTTAAGAAGTTTGGCGGCAGTTCTGTTGCCAATAAAGAAAGAATATTCAATGTGGCAAAACGCTGTATTGAAGATTACAGAGCCGGACATGACGTGGTAGTTGTCCTTTCGGCAATGGGTGATACTACCGATGATCTGATCGCACTGGCGAATACGATCAATCCGGAAGCGAAAAAAAGAGAACTGGATATGCTGCTCACTACAGGAGAACAGGTATCCGTATCCCTGATGGCTATGGCAATGCAGGCACTGGATGTGCCGGCTGTATCCCTGAATGCTTTTCAGGTTATGATGCATTCCACATCCCGTTATGGGAATGCCAGATTCAAAAGAGTAGACACCGAACGTATCATGCATGAACTGGATTCCAGAAAGATCGTGATCGTAACAGGATTCCAGGGAGTCAATAAATATGATGATATCACAACGCTTGGAAGAGGCGGTTCAGATACAACAGCCGTTGCACTGGCAGCTGTACTTCATGCGGATAAATGTGAGATCTATACAGATGTAGACGGTGTGTTCACCGCAGATCCGAGAGTCGTAAAAACTGCAAAAAAACTGGATGCAGTTACGTACGATGAGATGCTGGAACTTGCAAGTCTTGGGGCAAAAGTTCTTCACAACCGTTCTGTGGAAATGGCAAAAAAATATAATGTGGAATTAGTGGTGCGGTCCAGCCTGAACCGTTCAGAAGGTACCGTAGTCAAGGAGGGCTCAAATATGGAAAAATTACTGGTTACAGGTGTGGCTGCAGACAAAGATACAGTCAGAATCTCTGTTATCGGATTAGAGGATAAGCCGGGAACAGCATTTGCTGTATTTAACACACTGGCTGCAAACAATATTAACGTAGATATCATTCTTCAGTCTGTCGGAAGAGAAGGAACAAAAGACATTTCCTTTACGGTTGCATCCGATGATCTGGATCATGCGATTGAAGTACTGAATGAGAATAAGGAAAGACTTACGATCAAAGATATCACATGGAATGAAAAAGTTGCAAAGCTTTCAATCGTGGGAGCTGGAATGATGAGTAATCCGGGAGTGGCTGCGAAGATGTTCGAGTCATTATACAATTCCAGAGTCAATATCAATATGATCTCTACATCCGAGATCCGTATCACGGTACTGGTTCCGGAAGAAGATATTGAGAAAGCAATGAATGCGGTTCATGACGGATTTGGACTGGGAGCATAGAAAAAAGTTCAGAAAAAGAAAATATAATTATTGATCTGAGTGAAGAAAACCGGTAACGAGCTGACGCTGCTCATCGGAAGAAGAACGGAATGCGAATATAAGCTTCAGTTCTTCTTCTGTGAGATAGATGTAGTTACCGGTATTTTTTTCGATACCCTGCATATATGGAGTGACGGTCTCATGCATACCGGAAGGATATTCCGGTTCAGGAATAAAATGTTCGGCTTCAAGATCGTGAAGAATGAGCTGATCCATGGTAACATGAAAATGTGCAGCAAAAGAAGCCAGATAATCAAGATCCGGCGTACGCGTACTGGTTTCGTAATTACTGCAGGCCTGACGGGTGATACTGAAAATATCGGCAATATCATCCTGTTTTAAGCCCGATACGGTTCTGAGATAGAATAAGTTTTTGGCCAGCTGCAGATTTGCCATATTATAAACCTCCACAAGTTACATATTGCTGTTAGTATAACAATCTGACCATAAAATAGATATGATATGCAACGAGACGTGACAAAATGCATATAAACAACAAAATGTGGCGCAATAATGGTGATATAATAAATGCAGCTGTTTTCAGACTGTGCGGGCAGCAGGGGGGTACGGATGAGCTGGGGCATTGACAGATACATGATGATGTAAAAAAAGTCTGCAGATAGCAGACTTTCTAATAAAAATGAATATCAATTTATAAACGGCTCAGATAACTGTTATGATATTTTCCGGAAAAAGTAACATCTTCGCCGAACCATTCAGGTGCAGTAAAGGAATTTGCATCGTCTTCGGTCTGGAATTCCACCTCTACAAGCATGAGAGGTGCAAGGTCTCCTTGAAAGATATCAAGCTCGGCAGTAAGACCGGAAGAAAGAGGAATCATATAGCGTTTCTTCTTGATCAGGCGTCCGTCGATCTTGGTAAGAAGATGCTCATAAGATTCCTGATCAAGGGGAAGATTATATTCCTGACGGGACATCAGACCGGCAGACTTGTAAGTGAGTTCATATTTTTCATTGTCACGCCGGATACGTACAACCGGTTTGGTATTCAGATATCCCTGCTCAAGAATGCGGCATGGATAAGTTTCCAGATGATCAGGCAGCGTGTCAACGAGATATTTTCGTTCTATTTCCATATTATAAGGGCTCCTTTCATTTGCAGTGGAATTATCATGCGGAATTTTCGGTTCAGAAAATTCCTGCCTGTGAATAGTAACATTATGATACAACGGTTTACAGAAAAAGTAAACGGTGATAGAATTTAGAATAAATAAGAGATGAGGAGGATGATGAAGATGAAGAAAGTGTGTGTATTATTAGCAGACGGATTCGAAGAGATTGAAGGGCTGACGGTTGTTGATCTCTTGAGAAGAGCAAAGATATATGTAGATACAATTTCAATCATGGATGATTATATCGTACATGGTGCACATGGAATCAATGTGCAGACAGAAGATTTATTCGATGAAGTAGATTTTGAAGAATTTGATATGGTCGTACTTCCGGGCGGTATGCCGGGAACTCTGAACTTAAAAGAACATGACGGAGTCAGATATGTAGTAAAACAGTATGCAAAAGAAGGAAGATTCGTAGGAGCGATCTGCGCAGCACCTACAATCTTAAAGAGTCTGGGACTGCTGGAAGGCAGAAGAGCAACCTGCTATCCGGGTGTGGAAGATGAGATGGAAGATGTTGTACTGACAGAGACAGCTGTTGTAGTAGATGAGAATATCATCACAAGCCAGGGCGTTGGTACCGCAATTGATTTCGCACTGAAACTGATCGAGGTTCTGGACAGCGAAGAAAAAGCAAAAGAAATTGCAGATTCTATCGTCTTTTAATAATTTTTAATAAAATTTAATAAAAATAGAAGAAAAAAAGCGGAAAAATACCGGATTTAAGCAAAAACGGGGACTAGATATTTACCAGAGTTTGTGTTATACTTCTGTGGTGAATGTATTGTAGTACACCCGCTTTTTTTCCGCTACCCATGAGGCGGGTTAGAAACAGGAGGAAATAGTAAATGAGTTTACAGGTAGAAAAGTTAGAAAACAACATGGCGAAACTTACTATCGAAGTTCCGGCC
This sequence comes from Dorea sp., assembly GCA_050873945.1. Taxonomy (GTDB): domain Bacteria; phylum Bacillota; class Clostridia; order Lachnospirales; family Lachnospiraceae; genus Dorea_A. The sequence continues at coordinate 15,976 of JBNMJT010000029.1, read as the reverse complement.
AATGATTTAGAAAAAGCGCTTCAGAGTGCATATATGAAGCAGAAGAACAAGATCGCTATGCCGGGATTCCGTAAAGGAAAAGTTCCGCGTCAGATGATCGAGAAGATGTATGGACCAGAGATCTTCTATGATGATGCAGCAAATGCACTGATCCCTAAGGCATACTCAGAAGCATATGATGAGTGCGAGCTTGAGATCGTATCAAGACCAGAGATCAACATCGTTCAGATCGAAAAAGGAAAATCATTCATCTTCACAGCAGATGTTGCAACAAAACCGGAAGTAAAACTCGGTGAGTATAAAGGACTGGAAGTAGATAAAGTATCTACACGCGTAACTCAGAAAGAAGTAGACGCTAAGATCCAGGAAGAAGCAGAGAAGAATGCAAGAGAAGTTGTAGTTACAGACCGTGCGGTAGCAGACGGTGATGAAGTAATCCTCGACTTCGAAGGATTTGTTGACGGTGAAGCATTTGAAGGTGGAAAGGGAGAAAACTATCCACTGACAATCGGATCAGGATCATTCATTCCAGGATTCGAAGAGCAGTTAGTAGGCGCTGAAGCTGAGAAAGAAGTTGAAGTAAAAGTTACTTTCCCAGAAGATTATCACGCAGAAGAATTAAAAGGAAAAGAAGCTGTATTCAAATGCACAGTTCACGAGATCAAAGCAAAAGAACTGCCGGAAATCGATGATGAATTCGCAGCAGAAGTATCTGAATTCGATACATTAGAAGAATACAAAGCTGATGTGAAAGCTAAGATCAAAGAGCAGAAAGCAGCCGACGGAAAGAGAAATCAGGAAGACCAGGCTGTAGAGCAGGCTGTTAAGAATGCAGAATATGAGATTCCACAGCCAATGATCGAGACACAGACAACTCAGATGGTTGAAGATTTTGCACAGAGAATCCAGTCTCAGGGAATCACTCTTGAGCAGTACTTCCAGTTCACAGGACTGACAGCTGAGAAGCTGATGGAAGATATGAGACCACAGGCAATCAAGAGAATCGAGACACGTCTTGTACTTGAAGCAGTAGCGAAAGCTGAGAACATCGAGATCACAGATGAAAGAATCGATGAAGAACTTGCTAAGATGGCAGAATCTTACAACATGGAAGTTGAAAAACTGAAAGAGTTCATGGGTGAGAACGAGAAGAAACAGATGAAGGAAGACCTGGCAGTTCAGGAAGCTGTTACATTCCTTGTTGAGAATGCAGTAGAGAAATAGGAACGTCAGATCATAACATAGTATAGTCAGGAGGCATATACATGAGTTTAGTACCTTATGTCATTGAACAGACAAGCCGTGGAGAGCGTTCTTACGACATCTATTCAAGATTATTGAAAGACAGAATTATGTTTCTGGGCGAAGAAGTAACAGATGTATCTGCAAGCGTGATCGTTGCACAGCTTCTGTTTCTGGAAGCAGAAGATCCGGAGAAAGACATCCATCTGTACATTAACAGTCCGGGAGGCTCTGTAACAGCCGGAATGGCAATTTATGATACCATGCAGTACATCAAATGCGATATTGAGACAATCTGTATCGGTATGGCTGCAAGTATGGGTTCATTTCTTCTTACAGGCGGAACAAAGGGCAAGAGACTTGCGCTTCCAAACTCTGAGATCATGATCCACCAGCCGCTTGGTGGAGCTCAGGGACAGGCAACAGAGATTCAGATCGCAGCAGATCATATCTTAAAAACCCGTCAGAAACTGAATCAGATTCTGGCAGAAAACACAGGACAGCCGTTAGAGGTTATCAATGCAGACACAGAAAGAGATAATTTCATGACTGCAGAAGAAGCCAAAGCATATGGTCTGATCGACGAAGTCATCAAGAACCGCTAGGGCAGTCCTCAGACGAGGTGAAAAGTATGGTAGGAAAGAACGATGATCAGGTAAGATGCTCGTTCTGTAACAAGACGCAGAATCAGGTGAGAAAGCTGATCGCAGGTCCGAACGGGGCATATATCTGTGATGAGTGTGTAGATGTCTGCGCAGAGATTATAGAAGAAGAATTTGAATACGAGAACGGAAGAGAATGGAATCCGTTCTCGGATATCAATCTTTTAAAACCGGAAGAGATCAAAGCCTTTCTGGATGAATATGTCATTGGTCAGGAAGAAGCGAAGAAGGTATTATCGGTAGCCGTTTATAATCACTATAAGCGTGTGATGGCGGGAAGAAATATGGGAGTAGAGCTTGGTAAAAGTAATATTCTCATGCTCGGACCGACAGGCTGTGGTAAGACGCTTCTGGCCCAGACACTGGCAAAGATTCTGGGAGTACCGTTTGCAATTGCCGATGCAACAGCACTGACAGAGGCCGGATATGTCGGAGAAGATGTAGAGAACATTCTTCTGAAGATCATTCAGGCTGCAGACGGAGATATTGAACGTGCAGAGTACGGAATCATTTACATTGATGAGATTGATAAGATTACGAGAAAATCAGAGAATCCGTCGATCACCAGAGACGTATCTGGTGAGGGTGTGCAGCAGGCACTCCTGAAGATCATCGAGGGAACGGTTGCAAATGTACCTCCGCAGGGAGGAAGAAAGCATCCGCATCAGGAGATGATTCAGATCGATACCACGAATATTTTATTCATCTGTGGCGGAGCCTTTGAAGGAATCGAAAAGATCGTTGAAAAACGTATCGATCAGAAGTCGATCGGATTCAATGCAGAGATTGCGGAAAAACATGAAGATGATGTGGATAGACCGCTTCAGCAGATCCTGCCGCAGGATCTTGTGAAATTCGGTCTGATTCCGGAAATCGTAGGTCGTGTGCCGGTAACGGTAGCATTGGAGATGCTGGATAAAGATGCACTGGTGAAGATTCTTACAGAGCCAAAGAATGCATTGACCAAACAGTATCAGAAACTGCTGGAACTGGACGATGTAGAGCTTACATTTGATGATAAAGCACTGGAAGCAATCGCAGAGACTTCCCTGAAGAGAAAGACGGGAGCAAGAGGCCTGAGAGCGATTATGGAAAGTATCATGATGGATATCATGTATAAAGCACCATCGGATGAGACATTGAAATCATGCCGCATCACAGAAGATGTTGTGAAAGGAACAGGAAAACCTGTATGTGAACATGCAGAACCTGACTCAGAAAGTGCATAATAAATGAAAAGAAAGACGGCGGGTGCGAAGAAATATTGTACCCGCTGATTTTGTACCATAGTATGCAAGAGAAGCTGCCAGTGGCAGGTTCTATGTATACCAATAATCCGGTCGACGAACAGGAGTGTGAATATATGACAGGAGAAACCTATAGTCTGCCTATGGTTGCCTTAAGAGGGCTTACGATATTGCCGGAAGAGGTCAGACATTTTGACGTAAGCAGGGAAAAATCGCTGCAGGCGATTGAAGAGGCAGTAAAAAACGGCCAGAAGTTATTCGTCAGCGCTCAGAAGGATCTGGAGATAGAAGAGCCGGGAGCGGAAGATATATATCTGGTCGGCTGTGTGGTTACCATAAGACAGGTGGTAAAATTACCAAAGAAAATGAGCCGTGTACTCGTATCCGGAGAAGCAAGAGCAAGTCTTGTAAGGCTGGACAGTGAGACACCATATCTTCAGGCAACGGTAGTAGAACTGCCGGATGATGAAGAAGTATCCGAAGAACAGACAGAAGAAAATCCAATGAACCTGGAAGCAATGGTCCGGGGATTACAGGACGTATTCAAAGAATATCTGTTAAAGAATCCGAAGCTTTCTAAGGAACTTGGCATGCAGGTGGAATCCATCCGTGATCTGAAACATCTGGTAGATGTGATCGCTGCAAATATGCCGTTTTCGTTTGAGGATGCACAGGAACTGCTGGAAGAGACGAACGTTATGAGACGTTATGAGCTTCTGGTGTATAAGATCGTGAATGAGATCCAGGCACAGAAGGTAAAAGAAGAGATCCAGAGTAAGGTGAAAGAACGTGTGGATAAGAACCAGCGGGAATATATCTTACGGGAAGAACTGAAAGTAATCCGTGAAGAACTCGGGGATGACAATACCATGTCAGATGCCGATGAATTTCAGCAGGCAGCGGATGCCCTGAAAGCTTCAAAAGAAGTAAAAGAGAAACTGAACAAAGAGATCAAAAGATTCCGCAATTCCATGAATTCTCCGGCGGAGACAGGCGTCATCCGGACTTATATCGAGACGATGCTTGAGATGCCATGGGATAAAACCTGCAAGGAACACAAAGACATTGCATTTGCAAGACAGGTACTGGATGAAGATCATTATGGTCTGGAGAAAGTAAAAGAACGTGTACTGGAATATCTTGCGGTACGTGCGCTTACAAAAAAAGGAGAAGCACCGATCATCTGTCTGGTGGGACCTCCGGGAACCGGTAAGACCTCGATCGCCAAGTCTCTTTCCAGAGCATTGAAGAAACCATATGTAAGAATTTCGCTTGGCGGTGTCCGTGACGAAGCGGAGATCAGAGGCCACAGAAAGACTTATGTGGGTGCAATGCCGGGAAGAATTGCAAATGGAATGAAACAGGCGGGAGTCAAGAACCCGCTGATGCTTCTGGATGAGATCGATAAAGTCAGCAATGACTATAAGGGAGATACTTTCTCGGCGCTCCTGGAAGTACTGGACGGCGAGCAGAATAATAAGTTCGTAGACCATTATCTGGAAGTACCGATGGATCTGTCGGAAGTGTTATTCATTACAACGGCAAACAGTCTGCAGACCATTCCGAGACCACTTCTTGACCGTATGGAAGTCATCGAAGTGACCAGCTATACAGAAAATGAAAAACTGCACATTGCACAGGAACATCTGATTCCAAAGCAGATTGAAAAGCACGGACTGAAAAAAAATCAGGTGACCATCAGCAAAAATGCGATCTGGAAGATGGCAAGAAATTATACGAAAGAAGCAGGAGTCAGACAGTTAGAACGCAAGATTGGCGATATCTGCCGTAAATCAGCGATGGAGATCCTTGAGAAAAAGAAGAAATCCATCCATGTGACAGAGCGGAATCTGGAACACTATCTGGGAAAAGAACTTTACAGTTATCAGATGGCAAACGAAGAAGATGAAGTTGGTATCGTGCGTGGACTTGCATGGACCAGCGTCGGCGGCGATACACTTCAGATCGAAGTGAATATGATGCCGGGAGAGGGAGAAATCCTGCTGACCGGACAGCTTGGTGATGTCATGAAAGAGTCTGCGAGAACCGGTATCAGTTACATCCGTTCCGTCAGCAAAGAACATGATATTGCAGATGATTTCTTCAAGAAACATGATATACATATCCATATTCCGGAAGGAGCCGTTCCAAAAGACGGACCGTCTGCCGGTATTACGATGGCAACGGCGATCATGTCTGCAGTGACAGGAAGAAAAGTCCGTGCAGACCTTGCTATGACAGGAGAGATCACACTGCGCGGTCGTGTGCTTCCAATCGGAGGCCTGAAAGAGAAGCTTCTGGCTGCCAAGAATGCGGGAATGAAGACCGTACTTGTCCCTGCGAAGAATGAAAGAGATGTAGAAGAAATCTCTGCAGAGATCACCAGGGGACTGGAGATAAAATTTGTAACACACATGAATGAGGTGCTGAAAGAAGCACTTGTATAGTCAGATCTTCTGACAACGGTCAGGAGATGAATCAAAGGAGAAATATATGATAATCAGAAATATTAACCTGGAAACCGTATGTGGAATCACCAGCAAGCTTCCGGAGAATACACTTCCGGAGATCGCATTTGCGGGAAAATCCAACGTAGGAAAGTCATCCCTGATCAATGCGCTTATGAACCGCAAATCTTACGCAAGAATATCCGCAACACCGGGAAAGACACAGACGATCAACTTCTATAACATCAATGAGGAGTTATATCTGGTCGATCTTCCTGGTTACGGATATGCGAAGGTATCCGAACAGGAAAAGATCAAATGGGGACAGTTGATCGAACGTTATCTGCATGGATCAAAACAGCTGAAAGTTGTCTTCCTTCTGATCGACATCCGCCACAAACCATCCGGTAATGACAAGATGATGTATGAGTGGATCGTGTCACAGGGCTTCAATCCGGTGATCATCGCAACAAAGCTTGACAAGATCAAACGCAGCCAGAAAGACAAACAGATCAAGATCGTAAAAGAAGGTCTGGGAGTATTACCTGGAACAATTGTGATCCCGTTCTCTTCAGTAACAAAACAGGGACGGGATGAGATATGGGAGCTGGTGGAGAGTCAGTTCCTTAACGTTTAATGCATAAAGCGGCGGATACCTGACCGGGTATTCGCCGCTTTATGTATGAAATACTAATAATTTACGTAATGATGAATCGTCTCCCGCGCCAGCATATACTGTTCCAGATCCATGGATATCTTCCCCTTATTCAGTGAAATCACCCCATCCTCTTTCAGTTTCTTAATCGTCCGGTTGATCGTCTTAACCGTGATACCACATTCCTCATACAATTCCTGCCGCGTCTTAGAGATGATGATAGAACCTCTGGATTCAATGTGCAGAAGAGCGGCCTGCTTTAATACATAATCCAACAGGATAAAGTTTGGCGGATAAAAAAGTCTCGCACCGCGATTGTACGAAGAGCGGTAGAGCTTATAAGCAATCTTATGCGAGACAAGTCTTAAAAAGTCAATGTCTTTACTGATCCAGTCTTCGAAGTCTTTGCGGGAAAAGTAGATGACCGTTGTCTCCGTTAAAGTCTCGATCGTGACGGAGGTCTTTTCCATTCCGGCAAGGATGGTGACTTCGCCGACGAAATCAATCGGTTCATTCTTTTCGATCATGAATACATTTCCGTTTTCAAACTCATTGATCACGCGGTGTTCCCCTTTGGCGATGATCCCAAAGTTATCCAGTTTAAAATCTTTCTGATGAATGATCGTTCCGGGCGGGTAGACACGTATGGTATAACGATTCCATAATTCCTCCGGCATATGTCTGAAATATTCCTCCAGACCGGGTACTTCATTGATAAGTTCTTCTAATGACATAACAATCTCCTTAAATACAGGTTATAAATACCACTTTTCGAGAAGTATAGCACAAAAATTGAAAAAAAGACAATATTAATCGCAAAAACAGCCCAAATGTCCTTTTTTTACGGCTTCGAATTGGTTAGAATACAATCGTTCGTTACAAAACAAAAGAAAAAGAGAGATGTGGAGGACGTGTTATGGACAACTATGTATATCCGTCATTAAAGAGCCGGATAAAAGAAGAGTACAAAATTTATCTGATGGCATTTCTGTTTATTCTGATCGCTGATTCGATCGGAATGATCCAGATTCCTTTAGGACCGGGCAAATTCATTTTATTCCCGATCTTCTATGCTTTGATACTTGGAATTCTGGCGGGACCGCAGGCGATAAAGATTATGAAAAAAAAGGAAGTAAAAGCTGCATCCAAGCTGGTGATCGTAGCAATCTGTCCGTTTATTGCAAAGCTTGGAATCAATGCCGGAGCCAGTATTGAAACTGTACTGTCAGCAGGACCGGCACTGTTATTACAGGAGTTCGGTAACCTCGGAACAATCCTTCTGGCAATGCCGTTAGCACTTCTTCTGGGACTTAAGAGAGAAGCAATCGGTGCGACACATTCGATCAACCGTGAGACAAATCTTGCACTGATCACAGATATGTACGGACCGGATTCAGCCGAAGCACGAGGAAGTCTTTCCATTTACATCGTAGGCGGAATGGTTGGAACTGTTTACTTCGGATTCATGGTATCGGTAATTGCAATGCTTGGAATCTTTCATCCGTATGCGCTTGGTATGGCATCTGGTGTAGGAGCCGGAATCATGATGGCAAGTGCGACTGCATCTCTTGCAGAAATATATCCGTCAATGGCAGATCAGATCTCGGCTCTTGCAAGTGCGAGTGAGACAATCTCAGGAATCGATGGAATCTATCTGGCGATATTTATCGGAATTCCATTATGTAACTTCCTGTACCGCAAGCTGGAACCGAAGATCGGAAGAATAAGAGAGAAGAAAACAGAGAATACAGCAAAACAACAGCTGTCATAGAGAAAGATGAGGATATAAGATATGCGTTATATAGAATGGATCTTTTTATTTATATTATCGGGACTTGGAATCGGACTTGCGAATCTGGTTGGCTTTCATGTCGGATTTATGGATTCTCTTCCGGGAATTCTGATACTGCTTGTGATCTCCTGTGCGGGAGTTGTAGTAAGTAAACTGGTTCCGCTGAAACTGCCGATCGTAGCTTATGTGTCTATTCTGGGACTTCTTGCTGCATCTCCGATCTGCCCGGTTCGTGAGTTCGTCATTGAATCTGCAGGAAAAATCAATTTCACAGCACCACTTACCATGGTAGGAGCTTATGCAGGAATTTCCATCGGAGACCAGGTAAAAACATTTGCAAAACAGGGATGGAAAATGATTCTGATCGGAGTATTTGTTATGACAGGAACATTCCTCGGATCGGCTGTGATCGCGCAGGTAGTGATGAAACTGACAGGAACCATTTAAAGCAGCGTGCAAGTGAAGATTCAGAATAGAGAAGATATAGATGAAAGGAAACAGAATGAAAAAACTGGTGGTATATAATACTTCTGTATTAAAACCGGACATGACAATAGAGAAAAACCAGACGGTAGAAGTGGAGAATGGAGTATTTACGGCAATCCGTCCTTACCGGCAGGGAGAAGAACTGCAAGATATAAAAGCCGATGATACTGAGCTTCTGGAAGGAAGTGGAAAACTTCTGATGCCGGGACTTTGTGACAGCCATATGCATACCGGACAACAGCTTTTAAAAGGCCGGATACTGGATGAACTTCCGATGATCTGGACCAGGATCATGCTTCCGTTTGAAAGTACACTGGATGAGAAAAAGATGGAACTGAGTGCCGGTCTTGCGGCACTGGAGATGATTCGTTCAGGGACGACGGCTTTTGTGGATGCGGGAAGCTATTATATGGAAGCTGCTGCAGAAGTATATGTGAAATCAGGACTCAGAGGACTTCTGTCAGCGTCTACCATGGATGATGCATCACTTCCAGATCCTATCCGGCAGACAGCAGACGAAGCTGTCGCACAGACAGACCGTCTGTATGAAGCATATAATGGTAAAGGCAATCTGCAGGTTGCATATTCCCTGCGTTCCCTGCTCAGCTGCTCGGAAGAACTGATACAGAAAGCAGGAACGCATGCCAGAGAAAGAAATGCAATCCTTCAGGCGCATATGAATGAATATCCGAATGAAGTGAATTATTTTCTTCAGAAAAAACAGATGCGTCCGTTAGAATATCTGGAATCGTTACATGTACTGAACGAAAACTTTCTGGCAGCACACAGCATTCTCTTATCAGAAAATGAAAAAGAAATTTTGAAAAAGTATGATGTAAATGTCTGCCACTGTCCATTCAGCAACTGTGGAAAAGGAATTCCGGATACACCGGCTTTACTGCAAAAGAATGTGAATGTCGGTCTGGGAACAGACGGGGCTGCACACGGGGGACTAAGTCTCTGGAATGAAATGAAGATATTCCGTTCGGTTATGAATGTAGGACGCGGAGTTCCAATCGGAGAAGCAGCAGTCATGCCGGCAGCGACGGTTGTCCGGATGGCAACGGAGAACGGATATAAAGCAATGCATGTAAAAGGCGGAAGGATCGAACCGGGACAGGCAGCAGATTTCATAACGATCGATCTCAGACAACCGCATTTGTATCCAACGGGAAATCTGGTGAATACATTATTGGAATGCGTGACAGCAGCCGATGTATGTGATACAGTAACTGCTGGAACGATATTGATGAAAAACCGTGTAGTTCTGACTCTTGACGAAGAGAAAATCTTAAGTGAAGCAGAAGCATACATGGAAAAACTGGAAGGATAAAGAATAGAATATGTTAAATATGTGTTTGATGATACTGTTAAATCTCCTGGTGGGTGGATGTATCGGCCTGACCGGAATTGCAGGTTTTTTGCTGCCAATGTTCTACACCGGGTTCCTCGGCATGCCATCGGCAGAAGCACTCGCACTGAGTTTTGCGGCATTTATGATCTCCGGAATCCTTGGTTCGGTGAATTATCATAAGAGCGGCAATCTGGATCTGAAGACAGCCGGAATACTTTCAGCCGGAAGCTTTGTGGGAGCGCTTGCAGGTGTGAAGATCAATCTGCTGATACCGGAAGATACAATGAAGATCATCCTGTATCTGGTTGTGCTGATCTCGGGAATCTCGATCCTGTTTAGAAAAGATAAGGCAGAAGAACCGGGAAAGGAAAAGAAGGAAAGAAATCCGGTCTTTTATCTGATTCTTGGTATTGTGACTGGAGCGGTCTGTGCGGCTTCCGGTGCAGGCGGACCGATCCTTGTGATGCCGATCCTGACATTACTTGGAATACCGGCGCATATGGCAGTGGGGATATCTCTTTTTGATTCGATCTTTATTGCTCTGCCCGCTGTGATCGGATACTTGCATGCGGCAGCCGGGACGGAAGGAATGTATGTACTGTTACCGGTACTTCTGATCGCTCATGGAATCGGTGTATTTGCCGGAAGTAAGAATGCGACGAGGATCAACCAGAAGATGTTGAAGCGGATCGTTGCAGTTGCATCGATTGCGATTGCATGTGTAAAATTGTTCTTGTAGAAGAATAAAACAAAAGACAGGATAATGCATAGAATAAAAACGTTAAAATATCACAATAGAGTTTGTCAAAGTATTGACAAACTCTATTTCTTTTGCTATGATTAGACTATAGTACGAACGTTGGTCTAAAACGAGTGAAAAATGAGGAAAACAACAAGTTCGATGAGAAGAAAGGAGAATATCATGGATCTTATAACAAACATCCAGAAGTATTCTATTCATGACGGAGACGGAATCCGCACTACCGTATTTTTTAAGGGATGTCCGTTAAAATGTGTATGGTGTCACAATCCGGAGACACAGCGCTTTGAACAGGAAATCCAGTATGATGTTGAGAAATGTACCGGCTGCGGTGCATGTGCGAAAGTCTGTCCGAATGGCGCGATCACCATGGAAGACGGAAAGCCGAAGCTTGATAAAAAGCTTTGTAAGCTCTGCGGAAAATGTGAGAATTTCTGTTCACAGGGAATCCGGGAGATCGTTGGCCAGGAATATCCCATAAAAGCACTGGTAAAGGAACTGATGAAGGATCTGATGTTCTATGAGCAGTCCGGCGGCGGAGTGACACTTTCCGGCGGCGAAGTGATGGCAATGTCGACAGATTATATACTTGCGATCGCAAAAGCCTTGAAGAAAGAAGAAGTATCGCTTACAATTGATACATGCGGATATGTTCCATATGAGAAGTTCGAAGCAATCCTTCCATATGTCAATACATTCTTATATGACGTAAAGGTAATGGATCCGGAATTGCATAAGCAATATATCGGAGTAGACAATAAACTGATTTTAGACAATCTTGTAAAGCTTTCTGATGCGGGAGCAAGGATCTACATCCGTATTCCTACCGTTAAGGAAGTAAATGGAAACGAAGAGAATATGAAAGAGACGATCCGTTTCCTGAAAGAACACGATATCCACCCGGCACAGATCAATTTACTGCCGTATCACAATACGGGAAGCAGTAAGTATCCAAAGCTGGATATGGAATATAAAGGTAATGACTTGAATGCACCGACAAAAGAAGAGATGGAAGGTTTTGTGAAACTTTTCCAGGAAGCAGGTTTTTCTAACACAAAGATAGGAGGTTAAAACAATGGCTGCAAAAAGAGGCATGAACGAAAGAATCCAGAAGTTAAGAGAGCTGAGTGTTACCACACCGGTACATATCGATCTGGAAAGAGCGAAAATCGAGACAGATTTTTACAAAGAAAATGACGGAAAGTATTCTATCCCGGTTATGAGATCTATGGTGTTAAAAGAGTATTTCTCTAAGAAGACACTGTATCTGGGAGACGGAGAACTGATCGTAGGAGAGAAAGGAAAAGATCCACAGGCATCACCTACATTCCCGGAACTGTGTTGTCACAGCGTGGAAGATATGACAGTCATGAGCGAACGTGATCTGGTATCTTTCCATACAACAGAAGAAGACAGAAAACTCCAGGCAGAAGAGATCATCCCATTCTGGCAGGGACGAAGCATGAGAGAGAAACTTCTGGCTGCTATGACTCCTGAATGGAATGACTGCTATTCAGCTGGTATGTTCACAGAGTTCATGGAACAGAGAGGACCTGGACATACATGTGGTGGAGAACAGGTATTTACAACAGGATATCTGGATTACAAAGAGAAGATCAAAAAGACGATGGATTCTCTGGATTTCATGAATGATCCGGAAGCACTGGATAAGATGGAAGAATTGAAAGCCATGGATATTTCCTGTGATGCAGTGATCATCCTTGGTGAAAGATATCACAAGTTAGCACTGGAGATGGCTGAAAAAGAGACTGATCCGGTACGTAAAGAAGAATTGAAACAGATTGCAGCCAACCTGGAAGTTGTTCCTGCACATGCACCACAGACATACTGGCAGGCAATCCAGTTATACTGGTTCACACATCTGGCAGTTACAACAGAGCTGAACCCATGGGATGCATTCAGCCCGGGACGTCTTGACCAGCATCTGATCAAATACTATGAAGCTGATACAGAAGCAGGAATTCTGGATGATGAGAAAGCAAAAGAACTCTTAGAGTGCTTATGGGTAAAATTCTACAACCAGCCTGCACCGGTTAAAGTAGGTATCACATTGAAAGAAAGTGCTACATACGTAGACTTTGCAAATATCAATACAGGTGGAGTTACACCGGACGGACGTGACGGAGTTAACGCTGTCAGCTATCTGATCCTTGACTGTATGGATGAGATGAAACTGGTTCAGCCAAACTCTAACGTAACCATCAGTAAGAAGACTCCTGCACGTTTCTTAAAGAGAGCATGCGAGATCTCAAGAAAAGGATGGGGACAGCCGGCATTCTACAATACAGAAGCACAGACCATGGAGCTTATCAATGCAGGAAAATCTCTGGAAGATGCACGCCGCGGCGGATCTTCAGGATGTGTTGAGACAGGAGCATGGGGAAGCGAAGCTTATATCCTGACAGGATACCTGAACATTCCGAAGGTATTCCAGCTGACACTTTACAATGGATTTGATAAAGAATCCGGAAAACAGCTTGGTCTTAAGACAGGTGAAGCAAAAGACTTCAAGTCATATGACGAATTATGGGATGCTTTCCAGAAACAGCTGAAACATATCATCGATATCAAGATCCGTGGAAACAACGTGATCGAAAAATTATATGCTGAAAATATGCCTGCACCTTGTCTGTCAGTTGTTACAAATGACTGCATCAGCAATGCAAAAGACTACAATGCAGGTGGAGCAAGATACAATACAAACTATATCCAGGGTGTAGGTATCGGAACAGTTACAGACTGTCTGGCAGCTGTAAAATACAACGTATTCGACAAGAAGAACTTCTCAATGGAAGAACTGCTTGAAGCAATGGATCATAACTTTGAAGGTTACGATGCAATCTTCCGTATGGTACATGACAAGACACCAAAATATGGTAACGATGACGACTATGCAGACAGCCTGATGCAGGATGTATTCAATCTGTATCATGACCTGATTACAGGACGTCCGACTATGAGAGGCGGAAAGTACGGAGTTGATATGCTTCCTACAACATGCCACGTATACTTCGGCGAAGTAATCGGAGCAACTGCAAACGGAAGAAAGGCTAACGTACCTGTATCAGAAGGTATCTCACCAGAGAAATCTGCCGATACAAACGGACCTACAGCCGTTATCAAGTCTTGCTCTAAGATGGATCACCTTGCAACAGCAGGAACACTTCTGAACCAGAAGTTCACACCTGATGTAGTAGCAGGAGAGAAAGGTCTTGAAAATATGTCAAGCCTGATCCGCAGCTACTTTGCAATGGATGGACATCACATTCAGTTCAATGTCATCGACAGACAGACTCTGATCGAAGCTCAGAAGAATCCGGATGATTACAGAGACCTGATCGTTCGTGTTGCAGGATACAGTGACTTCTTCCGTAACTTAAGCAAACCGTTACAGGATGAGATCATCAACCGTACAGAGCAGTCATTCGAATAGGATGAACGAAAAGTAAAAATATAATTTTGAGGAGCCCGCGTTTTTGCGGGCTCTTTTTTGATATGTTCAGAAGTGAAAAATGTGTTATTATGGGGATAAAGGATATATAAAAAAAGAGAAAAGGATGCATGGGTTGAATACGGAATGCAGGATAGAGATTTAGTATGAATTGGAAAGCAGTTGCAGGTGTAAGTATGCTGTGCATTACGGTGATGACCGGGTGTACAGAGAAGAATATACATAGTTCAGAAAGTAATAAGACTTTAAAAGAGAAGATAGAAGTTTCGGAAAAGGACAGAAAAACAGAAGAAACGATAATCGAACAAGATACACCAGAAGATAGTTCTGAGGAAGATACAGAGGAGCAGAAGTATAAGCTTCAGACAATAGACATATCTGAAAAAGAACAGAGAAAAACAGAAAAAAGACTGACAAATGTAATAGAAAAGTGCCGTGGCATTTTTCAGGGACAGACAGGAAGTGTGGATACAGGATTGGATGGAGCAGAAAATCTTGCATCTACAGAACTTTCGGAAGCAACCGTACATCAACTGGTGGATACTGTCGCAGAAGATGGGACGGCAGTGACCTGTGGAGAATATGACTATAATATGCGGAATTATAAGCAGGTCAAAACGGCGGCCGCAAAGGCAGAAAAGGGAAAGAATAGTAAAACGACGTTTTATGAAATTAATACGAGTGGAAATTTCATTTATAATCATCTGGAATTCAAAAAGAAAAAGCTGTATCTGACAACAGCAACAGCTTATCTGGATGAAAATGACGGGATCATCTTACAGCAGATGGAGAAAATCAAGGTATATGACTGGAAGTACACAAAGAAAGGCTGGCTGATCTGGGAAAAAGCAAAGTCCAAAAATCAGGAGATGGATATGCACGTGCTGTACAGAGTGCAGCCGTTATCAGATATGTGCAGGCAGATGACGAATGCGTATATCACTCCGGTCAGTTATTTCTGCAATAACCTGTTCCTGACAGACTGGGATGAAAACAGTATGGATCAGATAGAGTTCAATGATCTGTATGACTGGCTGTATCAGATGAAATATGGAAAGAAATTAGATGAAGAAGCGTATAAAGATGGTATCCCGAAGGCAGAATTTGAAGAAGTTGTACAGACATATTTTGACATTTCAACAGAACAACTGGAACAGTATGCAAGGTACGATGCCAGAAAAGGAACTTATCCATGGGAAGCAATCGGGCCGTGGAACCGGGTGCAGCAGTTCCAGCCATTCCCGGAGGTTGTGGATTGTATACAAAATGAAGACGGATCATGGACACTGACGGTAGACGCAGTGTTTAAAGAAGCAGGAAAGGACTGCTCGTTCCGGCATGAAGTAAGGATGAAGCAGAAACCGGATGGAGGTTGGATTTATTGTGGCAATCATATCAAACGGGATGGAACATACCGGATTCCACAGTACCGGGCACGAAAAGAGTATGGATATTAGAGAGGGGATATGTTATTGTAGAAATAAAGAAAACGAAAGGAAAATGAATGGAGTGATGTTATGAATTTTAAGGGAGTGAATTTGAGAAAAAAACGAACAAAGGTACAGTTGTTTTTAACAATTCTGGTCGTATTATCTGTGATCAGACAGTTTTTCCTTGGAAACTATCATAATATGTTTCTGGGGATACTGACACTGTTTTTATTCATGGTTCCGGAGATACTGGATCAGACACTTGGCGTGACAATTCCGGTTGGACTGGAGACTGTGATTCTGATATTTATCTTCTCAGCAGAAATACTGGGTGAGATCAACGCATTTTATGTAAAGATTCCGGTATGGGATACCATCTTACATACGACAAACGGTTTCCTTATGGCAGCGATTGGATTTGCACTGATC
>JBNMJT010000028.1:0-21402 GCA_050873945.1 Dorea sp. | reverse complement strand
ATGTAAGAGAGTCTGAAAGCCTGATGGAAGAGGCTAGAAAAGTCCTCACAGATGCAGTAGAAGATTGCCTGACACACCAGCGCAATGCGGACTGGAGCAAGATCAAGCTTGTGATCCGCGACACGATGAATGACTTCATCTGGAAACGTACCAAGAGAAGACCAATGATCCTTCCGATCATTATGGACGTATAGAAAGTACCAAAAAATGAGCCGCCACATTGTATAAAACCGGCGCCTTCGAACGCAGTGTGCGAAGCCGGTTTTGTGCAGCGTACGGCTCGTTTCCGTGTAGAATCCTGAGAAAAAAATAAGAAACAGGTGCAACAGTTAGAACAGAGGTAGAGATACTATGATCGTAGATGAACGTATGGTCACATACATCCGGTCGTTAGAACGTCCGGAGAATCCGGTGATAGAAGCAATCGAACAGGAAGCATTAGACAGCTTCGTGCCGATCATCCGCAAAGAAACGCAGAGCTTCTTAAAAGTAATGATGCTGATGAACCGTCCGGCGAGAGTCCTGGAAGTAGGAACGGCAGTCGGATTTTCGGCAATTTTGATGAGTGAATATCTTCCGGAGGGAAGCCATATCACAACAATAGAAAATTATGAAAAAAGAATCCCGATCGCAAGAAATAACTTTAAGCGGGCGGGAAAAGAAGAACAGATCACATTGATCGAAGGGGATGCCCTGGAAGTGATGAAGACACTGGAAGGCCCGTATGATTTTATCTTCATGGATGCGGCCAAAGGGCAGTATATCCATTATATGCCGGAGGCGGTAAGACTGCTTTCGGATGGAGGTATCCTGATGTCAGATAACGTATTACAGGACGGGGATATCATAGAATCCCGATTTGCGGTAGAGAGACGGAATCGTACGATCCACAGCCGTATGCGGGATTACCTCTATGAGTTAAAGCACAGTGACGTGCTGGAGACATCGATCATCCCGTTAGGAGACGGTGTGGCACTCAGTATCAAGATGAAAAAAGATGAGAAGGAGAATCGATAAGATGAGAAACAGACATCCAGAATTACTGATTCCTGCAAGCAGTCTGGAAGTGTTGAAGACTGCAGTTATGTTTGGCGCAGATGCAGTATATATCGGAGGAGAGGCATTTGGACTTCGTGCAAAGGCGAAGAACTTCTCTATGGAAGACATGAAGGAAGGTGTGCAGTTCGCACATGAACATGGCGCAAGAGTCCATGTCACGGTGAATATCCTTGCACACAACGATGATCTGGAAGGTGCGGCAGAGTACTTAAAAGAACTGAAAGAGATTGGTCCGGACGCACTGATCATTGCAGATCCGGCAATCTTTATGCTCGCAAAAGAGATCTGCCCGGAGATCGAAAGACATGTCAGCACACAGGCAAATAATACGAACTATGGAACATTTAACTTCTGGTGGAACCTGGGAGCTAAGCGCGTGGTAACGGCCAGAGAACTTTCGTTAAAAGAGATCAAAGAGATCCGTGAACATATCCCGGCTGAGATGGAGATCGAAAGCTTTATCCACGGGGCAATGTGTATCTCTTATTCCGGAAGATGTCTGCTGAGCAATTTCTTCACAGGAAGAGATGCCAACCAGGGAGCCTGTACCCATCCTTGCCGCTGGAAATATTCCGTGGTAGAAGAGACCAGACCGGGTGAATATATGCCGGTATACGAGAATGAAAGAGGAACGTACATTTTCAACTCCAAGGATCTGTGCATGATCGAGCACATCCCGGAGATGATCGATGCCGGAATTGACAGTTTCAAGATCGAGGGACGTATGAAGACGGCTTTGTATGTGGCAACGGTTGCAAGAACTTACCGCAAGGCAATCGATGATTATCTGGAGGATCCGAAGAAATATGAGGCAAATATGCCATGGTACAAAGATCAGATCTCGAACTGTACGTACCGCCAGTTTACGACCGGATTCTATTTTGGAAAACCAAGTGAAGAGAGCCAGATCTACGACAGCAATACGTATATCAAAGAGTACACATATCTTGGTATTATCGGTGAGATCAAAGACGGCATGTACCGTATCGAACAGAGAAATAAGTTCTCGGTAGGTGAGACGATCGAGATCATGAAGCCGGACGGACAGAACGTAGAAGTAACGGTGGAAAAGATCGTTGATGAGGATGGAAACGAGCAGGAGAGCGCACCGCATCCGAAACAGGTACTGTATGTAGCATTAAGTGGAGAAGCGTCTGTATATGATATTCTGAGACGCTCAGAAGGCGTAACGGAATAGAACAGGCGGTAAGCCGGTCAGATAATATAGAGATAATATAGACAAGTAACAGGAAAGCAGTGATTCTGTGCAGAATGGAAAAGCACAGAATCACTGCTTTTTGCATAGAATACAAGAAATCTGCCTAAGAGGTGCTTTGTCTTGAAGTCATTTCCCCAACCCCTCACAGCAGCAGAAGAGAAGTACTATATGCAGAGATATACAGAGGGTGATCTGGAAGCGAAGCACATTTTAATAGAACGGAATCTGCGTCTGGTTGCACATATCGTGAAAAAGTATCAGCCGCCTCCGGAAGAGATGGAAGACCTTCTGTCGATCGGAACGATCGGGCTTATGAAAGCGGTCGTTACGTTTAATCCGGATAAGAGCGCAAGGCTGGCAACATATGCATCGAGATGTATCGAAAATGAAGTTTTGATGCACTTAAGAGGAAAGAAAAAAATGTCAAAAGAAGTGTCTTTATATGAACCAATCGGAACGGACCGGGAAGGCAATGAGATACAATTATTTGATGTGATCGAGATGAATGAAGAAGATATACACCGGCGGCTGGAACACAAGGAAGATGTGATCCGCCTGTATCAGAAGGTGGAATCGGAACTGTCGCAAAGAGAACGGATGGTACTGAAGCTGCGGTATGGCCTGTATAACGAAGAGGAATACACACAGCGGGAAATCGCAGCAATGCTCGGAATTTCCAGATCTTATGTATCAAGGATCGAGAAAAGTGCGATTGAGAAATTAAGAACTTTTTTCATTTCTTAGAAAAGTCTTTAAGAAATCTTTAGAATTCTATGTCAGTTATTTTAAGAATCAAAGTCTATACTTAACACCATAAGAAAGAGACATGCAAAATGGTATGTGAGAAAGGGTGGCAGTTATGAAAGTACTGGTGTTAAGTGGTAGATTTGGAATGGGACATGAGATGGCAGCCAATGCGATCTGTGAACAGTTCCGGAAAATAGATGAACAGGCAGAAATTGAAAAAAAGGATCTTCTGGAAGAGTTATATCCACATATCAGTAAACTCATCTTCGGCGGATTCCGCATGATGGTGGAGCACTGTCACGGGATCTATAACTTTATCTACAAAATGTCCGGCAGAATGAAAGTGGAAGTGCAGCCAAGGGGAAAGGCAATCTACAGAAAGTTAAAGAAAATCATGGATGAAGAACAGCCGGATGTGATCGTCTGTACGCATCCGATGTGCGTAAAAGCAATTGCGTCCTATAAAGAAAAGACAGGACTTAAGGCCCCGCTTGTGACCTGTATTACAGATATCAGTATGCATCCGGAGTGGACATCATCACAGACGGACATCTATCTGGCTCCGACACAGGAGATCAAAGAGCATCTGATGAAAGAAGGAACAAGGGCGGAAAATATTCTTGTAACAGGGATCCCGGTGCGTCAGCAGTTCCTGAATGCGGACAGCCGTCTGGCAGGAGAACGAAGCAGAACACGCAGGGTTCTGGTAATGGGAGGCGGTCTTGGACTGATGCCGGATTTAAAAGAATTGCTTGGTAAATTGCATAGCATGCAAGGTGTTGAGACGGTCGTCATTACCGGAAAGAATCATAAGATGTATGAGGAATGGGTGAACCGTTATGAAGATGTGGAAGTACTTGGATACACAGAAAATATCAGTAAATATATGAGGTGGGCAGATCTTGTGATCACAAAAGCCGGCGGAATTACTTTATTTGAGATCCTGCACAGTCAGGTGCCGTTATTTGTTATCCATCCGTTCCTGGAGCAGGAGATGAATAATGCAAGATATGCAGCAGAAAAAGGATTTGCAAAAGTGGTATGGGGCAGACATGAAGATTACATTCCAGAATTGGAAAAGCTCTTAAGCGATGAAAAGATGATGAAAGAAATGGCAGAAAATGTAAGACGTGCCCGTGAAGAGATGATAGATGTTTCGCTGGACGAGGCAGTGGAGATCATGGAAGAGAGGATGACGGCATAATGAAATACAGTGCAGGGAAACACGGAATAGAAAAACATGGAATAGAAAAATGTGGAATAGAAAAATATGGAATAGAAAAACACGATATTATAGATAAAATCATGAAAAAAGACAGGAACTATAAAAAATCCGGGAAACTGCCGGGGACAGTAAAGGCTGGACTGGTCTGTACGGCGGCACTGAGTTATAGTGTGATTCCGACTTATCTGTTGAAATACCGCTGGATCTTCCGGGACAGACAGAAGGCCGGAACAGAAGACAAGATCCTCTATCTGACATTTGATGACGGCCCGGATACCGTGTATACGAACAAGTTGCTGGATCTTCTGGATCAGCAACAGATCCCGGCAGCATTTTTCATGGTAGCGGAATCCGCACAGGGGCATCCGGAGATCGTGGAGCGGATGAAGAAGAGCGGATATTCGATCGGGATTCATTCGCTGAGTCACAGAAGCGCAATGCTTTTCGGACCGGGCAGAACCGGACGGGATCTGAAAGAATCGAAAAAGATCATGGAGAAGATGGGCGTTACGGTGAAAGGATACAGACCGCCATGGGGACATCTGAATCTGGCAAGTCTGTTCTGGATACGGGAATTGCACCTGAATCTGGTATTCTGGGATGTGATGGCGCAGGACTGGTCGGCACAGGAGACTCCGGACAGCATCTGCAATAAGATATTAAGAAGAGTATTTCCGGGAGCGGTTATCTGCCTGCATGACGGCAGGGGAGAAAATGGAGCGCCGGGAAGAACGATAGAAGCATTGAAAAAGGCAATCCCGGTGTTGAAAGCACAGGGTTATGAATTCAGAAGGATAGAAGAAAAGTATGGAAGAGCAGACGAATCAGAAATCAATTAAAAAATATATTGTATTATTTCCGCTTCTGGCAGTACTGGTTATCTTTATCATATTGAAGGGGGCGGATATGGAATCCGTATGGAATGCAATGAAAAGCGCAGATCCGAAATGGCTGGCAGCAGGACTTATACTGGCAGCAGTCTTCAATCTCGCAGAAGGTATCAATCTGAGGAGTGTGCTTCGTTCGTTCGGATATCAGGTGAGCTTCCGACAGAGTATGAAATATGCCTATATCGGATATTTCTTCAGCTCAGTCACTCCGTCGGCAACAGGCGGACAGCCGTTACAGCTATATGCGATGAATAAGGACAAGATCCATGTGGCACATGGAACGATGGCACTTCTGACAGAACTTACCAGTTTCCAGATTGCGGCATTTCTGATGGAGAATGTGGCAGCGTTCTGGATACTGACAGGCAGGATACATCTGAATAAGATCATGCTGGTGCTTGCAGTTCTGGGATATATGATGAATCTGATCTTTATAGCAGCACTGGTGGTCGTAATCGTATCAGAACGTCTGAAAAAGAAGATCGTAAACGGGATTCGTTTCCTGATCATGAAGCTGCCGTTTGGAAATAAAGAAAGACTGGGAGGTAAGATGGATGATGTCCTGCGTGATTTTGAAGACTGTAAGGCGTTCTTCAAAAATGATCCGCAGCTTACAGTAAAGGTGATTGTGGTTAGTCTGATCCAGATTATCTGCTGGTTCAGTGTTCCGTGGGCAGTGTATCATGCAATGGGAGAGACAGGCAGTTCTTTTGGAATTCTGTTCCTGCATCAGGTCATCCTGTATATGACTACAGCACTTCTTCCGTTCCCGGGAGCGGAGGGAATCAGCGAATTCTCATTTGTACAGTTGTTTGCAGGCATCTTTACTTCTGTTCCGGTGGCAGCAGTGGTGCTGGTGAACCGTGGGATCAGCTTTTACTTCCTGTTGATATTAAGCGGCATTCTGAGTATTGTGTTCGGACGTATGGATAAAGGCGGCGGAGATGCGGAAAAATGTGAGCACAGCCGGGAAGTACGGCGGAAAATAAATCATAAAGTAAATCAAAAAGTAAATCAGAAAGTTAATTTAGAAAAATGTTGACATGGTAGAAAGAATAGGATATGATGATTGCACATTTAGCGAAGATGCGTAATCGGAACAGACTATTCTTTTTCGCTTTCTAAATCTGATTACCATGTGTTTGAAAGAAACGGCTTGCGTGTCTATAGCAGGTTTTACAGGGATTCAGATTATATCTATCCTATACAGATTTGGTGAGGGAAATCTGTATCTCAGACCGTCATACATTCAGAATGAATTGCCAGTGGCGGGTTCTGTAGAAGACCGGATCGGTCAAATTATCATTTATGTGAAAACAATTTTATATGAGTGTCGGACAGACGGAGACAGGCAGATACTTATACAGGTATAGTGGCGGAGTCTGCATAGTCCGGCAGAGAAAGGAGTGTGCAGATGGCATTTTGTACCGTATTATCTGCTTCCGTTCAGGGGCTGGGAGTAGAGATGATCCGCGTGGAGGCGGATGTAAGCAATGGACTTCCGATGTTTCATATGGTGGGATATCTGTCTTCGGAAGTGAAAGAGGCATCGGAAAGAGTAAGGACGGCAATTCGTAATTCTGGAATGAAGCTGCCTGCTAAGAAGATCATTGTGAATCTGGCACCGGCAACTGTCCGAAAGAAGGGTGCATCATTTGATTTACCGATTGCACTGGCAGTGCTGGCAGCGATGGGATATATACCGGAAGAAGCATTGGAACGGGTGACTGTGATAGGAGAATTAAGTCTGGAAGGGAAGATCAGAGGAGTACCGGGTGTTCTTCCGGTGGTGATAGAAGCGAAGGAACAGGGATGTAAAAGCTTTATCCTGCCCGGAGAGAATGAGACGGAAGGAAGACTTGTCAAAGGGATAGAAATTCTTCCGGCGGACAATCTGGAGGAACTTTGTGCGTATCTGAACGGAGGCGTACGTGTGGGAAAAGGTGAAACGGAGGATGAAAAGATCAGAGGGTGGAATGTGAATTGCACAGAGAATGGAGGACAACAGAGAAGCAGGGAAGATTTTGCGGATATCTGCGGGCAGAAAGCAGTAAAACGGGCAGCGGAAATTGCTGTGGCAGGCGGACATAATCTGTTAATGGCAGGACCGCCGGGGTCGGGAAAATCAATGATTGCAAAGCGGATCGCAACCATTCTGCCGGAACTGTCATGGGAAGAAAGTCTGGAGATTACCAAGATCTACAGTGTACTGGGCATGGTGGATCAGGAACATCCACTGATCACACAGCGTCCATTCCGTAATATTCATCATACGATTACGAGGACAGCACTGACAGGAGGCGGAAGAATGCCGGTACCGGGTGAAATCAGCATGGCGCACGGAGGCGTGCTTTTTCTGGATGAACTGGCAGAATTTCCGAGAAATGTGCTGGAAGTACTCCGGCAGCCGTTGGAGGAACACCAGATTCATATCGCAAGAAATTATGGAAATTTCACATTTCCGGCGGAATTCATGCTGGTGGCAGCAATGAATCCCTGCCCATGCGGCAATTATCCGGATGTCCAGAAATGCTCCTGTACACCGGGACAGATCCAGAAATATCTGGGAAAGATCAGCCAGCCCTTTCTGGACCGCATGGACATCTGTATAGAGACTCCGAAAGTGGTATATCAGGATCTGGACAGGGACTGGAAGAATCTGGCGGAAGAAGAGACATCAGAGACGATCAGACGCAGGGTAACGGAGGCGAGGAATATACAGAGAGAAAGATACAAGGGGACAGATATCCGGACGAATGCGGTGTTAGGACCACGGGAGATCGGACGCTATGTGGAGCTTGGAGAAAGGGAAAGAAGGATGATGGAACTTGCGTTTGAACAAATCGGACTTACGGCCAGGACTTATCACAAGATCCTGCGTGTGGCAAGGACGATTGCAGATCTGGATCACAGTGAGAAGGTAACGGAGAGACATTTAAAAGAAGCAATTGCTTACCGGTCGTTGGATAAGAAGTACTGGGGACGTTAGGAGGATGCGCATGATCTATGAATACTGGCTGGCAGGTATAGAGGGAATTCCCGGTTCGAAAAAAAGAAAATTAAGGGAGGTATATGGTGACGGAAAAACTATATATTATATAGAAGAAACTAAGTTAAAGAAGCATGCATTCCTGAATGAAAAAGATCTGGAAAGATTGGAAAAAGCGAAGAAAGACACAGAGATTGAAATAAAATGGGAAAAATTAAGAGAAAAGAAGATAAAGTTTGTGCCGTATTTTTCGGATGATTATCCGGAAAAATTAAAGGTGATCGCAGATCCGCCGTATGCACTGTATGTGCTTGGAACATTGCCGGATAAAGAAGCAAAATGTGCAGCAATCGTAGGGGCGAGAAATTGTACTTCATATGGAGAACAGATGGCACTGCAGTACGGAAAGTATCTTGCCGCTGCGGGGATACAGGTGATAAGCGGTATGGCCAGGGGAATTGACGGGGCAGGACAGAGAGGAGCCCTGAATGGAAGTGGAAAAACGTTCGCTGTTCTGGGATGCGGAGTGGATGTATGTTATCCGAGAGAGAATATCGGATTATATATGGATATCCAGAAAAATGGGGGAATCATATCGGAATTTCCGTCGGGAACAGAGCCATTTGCCAGAAATTTTCCGATGCGGAACCGGATCATCAGCGGACTGTCGGAATGGATACTGGTCATAGAGGCAAAAGAAAGAAGCGGATCTTTGATCACGGCAGATCTTGCGCTGGATCAGGGAAAGGATGTCTACGCACTTCCGGGACCGGTGACGAGTGCATTAAGTCAGGGGTGTCACAGGCTGATCAGGCAGGGCGCAGGAATCCTGATCACACCGGAAGAATTGCTGGATGAATGGAATCTGAACCAGATACAAATTAGACAAAAAATTGACAAAAACGAAAAAATGCTTGAAAGTCCTGAGCGTATGGTGTATAGTTGTCTCGGTCTGTTCCCAAAAGGAATTGATGAACTGATGAAAGAAACAGGTCTTTCTGTTTCCGAATTGATGGAAAGACTGATTACATTAGAATTGAAAGGATACGCAAAAGAAGTATCCAGAAATTATTATATAAGACTGTTGTAAGAACAGTCAGTATTATGGAGGAAATTATGGCACGCTATCTGGTAATCGTGGAGTCGCCTGCAAAGGTGAAGACCATTAAGAAGTTCTTAGGAAGTAATTATGTGGTGACCGCATCGAACGGTCATGTAAGAGATATGCCCAAAAGCCAGATGGGTATCGACATTGAAAATGATTACGAACCAAAGTATATAACGATCAGAGGAAAAGGAGAGATTCTCGCAAAGCTTCGTAAGGAAGTGAAAAAGGCGGATAAGATCTATCTCGCAACTGACCCGGACCGTGAAGGAGAAGCAATATCCTGGCATCTGAGTAAAGCTTTAAAATTAGAAGATAAGAAAGTTTATCGAATCAGTTTTAATGAGATTACCAAGAATGCAGTAAAAGCGTCGCTTAAGAATCCAAGAGAAATCGATATGGATCTGGTGGATGCACAGCAGGCACGCCGTGTACTGGACAGAATCGTAGGTTACAAGATCAGTCCGCTTCTGTGGGCAAAGGTTAAGAGGGGCTTAAGTGCCGGCCGTGTGCAGTCGGTTGCACTGCGCATTATTGCAGACAGAGAAGAAGAAATTAATGCTTTCATACCGGAAGAATACTGGTCACTGGATGCGAACCTGAAGGTCAAAGGAGAAAGAAAGCTTCTGACTGCAAAGTTCTACGGAACAGAAAAGAATAAGATGACGATCTCGTCAAGAGAAGAACTGGATGAGATCATGAAAGAAGTAGAGAATGCAGAGTATTCTGTTGTCGATATAAAAAAAGGCGAGCGTACAAAGAAAGCACCGGTACCATTTACAACCAGTACGTTACAGCAGGAAGCATCCAAGGCCCTGAATTTTGCAACTGCCAAGACTATGCGTATTGCACAGCAGTTATATGAAGGTGTGGATATTAAGGGTAGTGGTACGGTAGGTCTGATCACATACCTGCGTACAGATTCAACCCGTATCTCAGACGAAGCGGATGCAGCGGTCAGAGAATATATCAGAGAAGGATTTGGAGAAGAGTATGTTGCAGACGGAGAGGCGAAGTCGTCTTCGGACAAGAAGATCATCCAGGATGCACATGAAGCGATCCGTCCGACAGATGTGACGAGAACACCGGCAGCAGTGAAGGAATTCTTAAGCCGTGACCAGTTCCGGCTGTACCAGCTTGTATGGAAACGTTTTATCGCCAGCAGAATGCAGCCGGCAAGATATGAGACAACTTCTGTGAAGATTGCAGCGGGACAGTATCGTTTTACGGTTGCTGCGTCAAAGGTTGCATTTGAAGGTTTCCGCAGTGTATATACGGAAGCCGGAGAGGCGAAGGAAGAGAATAACGTATTGTTAAAAGGACTGGACATGGATTCCGTCCTGACAAAAGAAAGCTTGGACAGCAAGCAGCACTTTACACAGCCGCCGGCACATTATACAGAGGCAGCACTGGTTAAGACACTGGAAGAGCTGGGGATCGGCCGTCCAAGTACGTATGCGCCGACGATTTCCACGATCATTGCAAGACGTTATGTAGCAAAAGAGAATAAAAATCTGTACCTGACGGAGATAGGAGAGGTTGTAAATAATATCATGAAACAGTCTTTCCCTAGTATCGTGGATGTGAACTTTACGGCTAACATGGAAAGTCTTCTGGATGGTGTTGCAGAAGGAAAAGTCAGATGGAAGACAATTATCGAGAATTTCTATCCGGATCTGGAAGCGGCAGTAGAAAAGGCAGAGACAGAACTGGAACAGGTGAAGATCGAAGATGAAGTGACCGATGTAATCTGCGAACAGTGTGGCCGTAATATGGTCGTAAAATATGGTCCGCACGGAAAATTCCTGGCGTGTCCTGGATTCCCGGATTGCCGCAACACGAAACCATATCTGGAAAAGATCGGCGTACCTTGTCCGATCTGCGGTAAAGATGTTGTGATCCGTAAGACGAAAAAAGGAAGAAGATACTACGGATGTGAGGATAATCCGGAATGCGAATTCATGTCATGGCAGAAACCATCGACGAAAAAATGCCCGAGATGTGGCAAATATATGCTGGAAAAAGGTAATAAACTGGTCTGCAGTGATGAACAGTGCGGATATGTAGAGAATATTGAAAATAATAAGGATAATTAAGGAAATTCGTTGAATATTTCAGAATTGTATGATAATATACATTCATAAGGATGGAGGAATGTAAATGGGCGTACAATTGTTGGATAAAACCAGAAAAATCAACAAATTACTGCATAACAATAGTTCGAGCAAAGTTGTCTTCAATGATATCTGCGAAGTCCTTACAGAAATTCTGGATTCGAACGTGTTGGTGATCAGTAAAAAAGGAAAAGTGCTTGGCGGAAGCAAATGCGAAGATGTGCCTTACATTACCGAATTGATCGAGAGAGAGATCGGAAAACATGTAGATGATATGCTGAATGAGCGGCTGCTTAGTATCTTGTCAACGAAAGAAAATGTAAATCTTCAGACACTTGGTTTTTCCGAGGAAGCTGTCAAGGGTTATCAGGCGATTATTACGCCGATTGATATTGCGGGAGAAAGACTCGGAACATTGTTTATCTATAAAAAAGATAAAGTCTATGAGATTGATGACATCATTTTAAGTGAATACGGAACGACGGTTGTCGGTCTGGAAATGTTAAGATCAGTGAATGAAGAAAGTGCAGAAGAGACCAGAAAAGAGCATATTGTGCAGTCTGCGATCAGTACACTGTCGTATTCGGAGCTGGAAGCGATCATTCATATATTTGATGAACTGGATGGAGCGGAAGGAATTCTTGTCGCAAGTAAGATTGCAGACCGTGTCGGAATTACCAGATCGGTGATCGTGAATGCTCTGAGAAAATTCGAAAGTGCAGGGGTGATCGAATCCCGCTCTTCCGGAATGAAAGGAACGTATATTAAAGTAATCAATGATTACGTATTTACGGAACTGGATCGCATTAAAGCAGAACGTACAAAATAATAAGAATCATAAAGGGTATCGGGCAACTGATACCCTTTTCATACTATAAAGGAGGATGCGGATAGTGAAATATGAAGGATGTACAGCAAAACTCAGAATGGACCGCGTGATCCTGGAGGACAGTTTTTTTGATGAAACGGAATATTTGTGTAAGATTATAGCATATGATGAGGAAGAAGAGACATTGTATCTGATATCGGAAGAGGCAGAACTTACATCATATTCGCTGGATGGCATTTATGAGTGCAGCATAGATGATCCGGATGATCCGGTGATCTGTAAAGGAATCCTGAAAGAACGTTACTGGAATAAGGCCGGAAAAGTCATGAAACTGAAAATTCAAAATGGATTTTATAAAAAAGTTCTAAACTAAATAGAAAGTGTGTTGACAAACCAAAAAGAGAGTGCTATTTTATATCTAGAATCTTTCAGCACTCTCTTTTATTGAGTGCTAATAATACAGAGAATAATTAAGGAGGAATAGATATGAAGTTAGTACCATTAGGTGACAGAGTTGTATTAAAACAGTGTGTAGCAGAGGAGACTACAAAGTCAGGAATCGTAATCCCTGGACAGTCTAAAGAAAAACCACAGCAGGCAGAGGTTATTGCTGTAGGACCAGGCGGAATGGTGAACGGCAAAGAAGTTGAAATGCACGTTACAGCAGGTCAGCAGGTAATTTATTCCAAATATGCAGGAACAAATGTTGAGATCGATGACGAAGAGTACATCATTGTAAAACAGGATGACATTCTTGCCATCTGTGAGTAATCGCGTAAATAATTTATATATTTCAGGAGGTAGATACCAATGGCAAAAGAAATTAAATATGGTGCAGAAGCAAGAAGAGCTTTGGAAGCTGGTGTCAATCAGCTTGCTGATACAGTAAGAGTAACAATCGGACCAAAAGGACGCAACGTTGTTCTGGATAAATCATTCGGAGCACCGCTGATCACAAATGACGGTGTAACAATCGCAAAAGAGATCGAACTGGAAGACAGATTCGAAAACATGGGAGCACAGCTGATCAAAGAAGTTGCTTCTAAGACAAATGACGTGGCAGGAGATGGTACTACAACTGCAACTGTACTTGCACAGGCAATGGTTCATGAAGGTATGAAGAATCTGGAAGCAGGAGCAAATCCGATCATTCTCCGTAAAGGAATGAAGAAAGCAACAGATGTAGCAGTAGAAGCAATCGCAAAAATGTCTAGCAAAGTAAAAGACAAAGACCAGATTGCAAAAGTAGCAGCAATCTCTGCAGGTGATGCTGAAGTCGGACAGATGGTAGCTGATGCTATGGAGAAGGTATCAAACGACGGAGTTATCACAATTGAAGAGTCTAAGACTATGAAGACAGAACTTGATCTTGTAGAAGGTATGCAGTTTGACCGCGGATATGTATCTGCATACATGGCAACAGATATGGATAAGATGGAAGCAAATCTGGATGATCCATATATCCTGATCACAGACAAGAAGATTTCTAACATTCAGGAAATCCTTCCGCTTCTGGAGCAGATTGTGCAGGCTGGAGCAAGACTTCTTATCATCGCAGAAGATATCGAAGGAGAGGCACTTACAACTCTGATCGTTAACAAACTGCGTGGAACATTCAACGTTGTAGCTGTAAAAGCACCTGGATATGGTGACAGAAGAAAAGAAATGTTAAAAGACATCGCAACACTGACAGGTGGTCAGGTAATCTCTGAAGAACTTGGCATGGAACTGAAAGATACAACGATGGATCAGCTTGGACGTGCAAAATCTGTAAAAGTACAGAAGGAAAATACAGTAATCGTTGATGGTATGGGTGATAAGAATGCGATCGCAGACCGTGTTGCCCAGATCAAAGCGCAGATTGAAGAGACAACATCTGATTTTGACAGAGAGAAACTGCAGGAAAGACTCGCAAAACTTGCAGGCGGCGTAGCTGTTATCCGTGTCGGAGCAGCAACAGAGACAGAGATGAAAGAAGCAAAACTCCGTATGGAAGATGCGCTGAATGCTACAAGAGCAGCAGTAGAAGAAGGTATCATTTCCGGTGGTGGATCTGCATACATTCATGCATCCAAAGCAGTTGCTGAAGCAATCGAAGGACTGGAAGGCGACGAGAAGACAGGTGCAAAGGTTGTACTGAAAGCTCTGGAAGCTCCACTGTTCCATATTTCTGCAAATGCAGGACTGGAAGGTGCTGTTATCATTAACAAAGTAAGAGAATCTGAAGTCGGAACAGGATTCGATGCTCTGACAGAACAGTATGTAGATATGGTTGAGAATGGAATTCTTGACCCTGCAAAGGTTACAAGAAGCGCACTGCAGAATGCAACATCTGTTGCTTCTACACTCCTTACAACAGAGTCTGTCGTAGCAGATATCAAAGAAGATACACCAGCTATGCCGGCAGGAAATCCGGGCATGGGCATGATGTAACAGAATATTAAATTTTTGAGAACTCCTCGTCAGAGGAGTTTTCTTTTTACCTTCAGGTGTGCTACAATAGACATAGTTTAAAGCAGACTTGGAGGAAAGAAAGAATGGATGATTTTTACACAGAGCAGCTGATAAAAAAGCAGGCGGACTCAAAGGATACACTTAAGAAAGCGGGGCTGATCACATTAACTGTTTTGTCAGTGCTTTTGGTTTTTGTGATACCGGTGGGGATTATATTACCGGTTGTAATGATCGTGATTGATGTACTGATGTTCCGCAATCTGAACGTGGAATATGAGTATGTATTTGTGAACGGAGATCTTGATATTGACAAGATCATGAACAAATCCAGAAGAAAAAGACTGTTTTCGGTAGATGCAGATCAGATGGAACTTCTGGCACCGGCCGGTGCTGTAGAATTAATGCAGTATAAAAAAATCAAAACATATGATTACACATCGGGAAAAGGAAATGCGGAAATCTATGCATTGATCGCTTCAAACAAAGGAGAAAAATGTAAAATTTTGTTTGAACCAAACGAGACAATTGTAGAAGGTTTTTTTGTAAAGGCGCCTAGAAAAGTAATCAGAAAGTAATCAGAAAATTTATAGAAAACAGTAAAAAAAGATTGTATTAAAATAAAAACATTTCAAAAGATGTTGACAAATGTGGGTGTGATTCGCTAAGATAGCTGTTAAATATGAATAAACAAAAGAAAGAGAGGTTCAAATCATGGGAAAGATAATTGGAGAAGGTATTACATTTGATGATGTGCTTTTAGTTCCGTCATATTCAGAAGTAATTCCGAACCAGGTAGACTTATCTACTTACCTGACTAAAAAAATTAAATTGAACATTCCGATGATGAGTGCTGGAATGGATACCGTTACAGAGCACCGTATGGCAATTGCAATGGCCAGACAGGGGGGCATCGGAATTATCCATAAAAACATGTCGATCGAACAGCAGGCAGAAGAAGTGGACAAGGTAAAACGTTCAGAGAACGGTGTTATCACGGATCCATTTTATTTATCACCGGATAATACACTGGAAGATGCCAACAATCTGATGGCTAAATTCAGAATTTCAGGTGTGCCGATCACAGAAGGAAAGAAATTAGTCGGAATTATCACAAACCGTGATTTGAAATTCGAAGAAGACTTCTCAAAGAAGATCAGAGAGTCAATGACTTCAGAAGGTCTGATCACAGCACCGGAAGGAATTACACTGGAAGAAGCAAAGAAGATTCTTGCAAAAGCAAGAAAGGAAAAACTTCCAATCGTAGATAAAGACTTTAATCTTAAAGGTCTGATCACAATCAAAGATATTGAAAAGCAGATCAAATATCCATTATCTGCAAAGGATGCACAGGGACGTCTCCTCTGCGGAGCTGCAATCGGAATTACAGCGAACTGTCTCGAAAGAGCACAGGCTCTGGTAGATGCAAAAGTTGATGTGGTTGTTCTGGATTCAGCACACGGACATTCAGCAAATGTACTTCATACAGTAGATATGATCAAGAATAAATTCCCAGATCTGCAGGTAATTGCAGGTAATGTTGCTACAGGAGCTGCAACAGAAGATCTGATCAAAGCCGGTGTCGATGCAGTAAAAGTCGGAATCGGACCTGGATCTATCTGTACAACACGTATCATCGCAGGTATCGGTGTTCCACAGATCACAGCTGTTATGGATTGCTATGAAGCAGCAGATAAATACGGAATTCCAATCATTGCAGATGGAGGAATCAAGTATTCCGGAGATATGACAAAGGCAATCGCAGCCGGAGCGAATGTATGTATGATGGGAAGCATCTTCGCAGGATGTGATGAAAGTCCTGGAACATTCGAATTATTCCAGGGTAGAAAATATAAAGTATACCGTGGTATGGGATCCATCTCAGCAATGGAGAATGGAAGTAAAGACCGTTACTTCCAGACAGATGCGAAGAAGCTGGTTCCGGAAGGTGTAGAAGGACGAGTTGCTTACAAGGGCAGCGTGGAAGATACCGTATTCCAGTTAATGGGTGGTCTTCGTTCCGGTATGGGATATTGCGGAGCACCAACAATTGAGGATCTGAAACAGACAGGAAAGTTCGTAAAGATCTCTTCTGCTTCATTAAAAGAAAGTCATCCTCATGATATTCATATTACAAAAGAAGCACCAAACTACAGTGTAGATGAATAGAGAAAAATCAGGGCGTCGTGAAAACGGCGTCCTTTTTTATACCATAGTATGCAAGAAAAGTTGCCAGTGGCAAGTTTTCTGTATACAAAAGTATGCAGGAGAACCTGTCTGTGAAGAGTTCTATGTATGTCTGGAGATGCAGGAAAAACTGCTGGTGGTAGTATGTATCGCAGATCCGCATACGTTTAAAAGCAATTTATTTGTATATTAAGAAAATATGTTGAAATTTCTTCATATCATGGTTTTCAGGGATGAATATATAGAGTATAATAAGCTTTAGATAGTGTACTTGGTATATAAATGCAAATAATAAATACACAAGTAATATTAAAAAATATAAAGAAAAAAGGAGATGCCTGGACATGAAAAAAGAGTTTGGAACAACAAAAAACGGGGAAAAAGCAAGCTGTTATGTACTGAAAAACAGCAAAGGAATGGAAGCGGTTGTATCTGATTTTGGCGCTGCATTGCTGAAGCTTTATGTGCCGGATAAGAATGGAAAGACACAGGATGTTGTACTTGGATATGAGACACTTGAAGATTACGAGAATGGTGGAGATTCTATAGGCGCTACCGTTGGCCGTGTGGCAAACCGTATCGGAACAGCAGAATTTGAACTGAATGGAAAGAAATATGAGCTTACAAAGAATGATAACGGTAAAAATACACTTCATGGCGGCATTGATTTCTATAATAAAAGAATGTGGAGCGTAAAAGAAGAGGATGATACACATGTGGTATTTGCACTTGTAAGTCCGGATGGAGATCAGGGATTCCCGGGAGAAGTGAAGATAGAAGTGTCTTACACGGTTACAGAGGAAAATGAATTGAAGATCCATTATTATGCAGTTACGGATCAGGATACCCTTCTGAACATGACGAATCACAGCTATTTTAATTTATCGGGACATGCTTCCGGAAGTGCATGGAATGCAAAAGTGTGGTTGGATGCAGATGCATTTACGGAAACAGACGAAGAATTAATTCCGACAGGAACAGTGATCCCGGTAGAAGGAACACCAATGGATTTTCGTAAAGAAAAAGTTGTTGCAAAAGAGATTGGAGAAGATTATACACCATTGAAGCTGGCAGGCGGCTATGATCATAACTGGGTGTTAAATGGAACCGGATTCAGAAAAGTAGCATCTGCTGAATCAGAGGAGACGGGCATTAAGATGGAAGTATATACGGACCTTCCTGGTATACAGTTCTATTCTGGCAATTTCCTTGCAGGATCAAAGGGAAAAGAAGGAGCTGTTTATGAAAAAGGTTATGGTATATGCTTTGAGACACAGTATTTCCCGGATGCAATCCATAAAGATAATTTTGAATCTCCGATTACAAAAGCCGGAGAAACATATGATACAACAACAGTATATAAATTCTGCTGATTTTCATAAAAACATAAGAATCTCTTCAAGGTACATTTAAAAATGAATGATAAGATGAATGAAAGTGTACTATATATAGAAAGAAAAAAGAGATAAAAGATGAAGAAAAGCAGAAAAAGAAAAAAGAATAAACCGATAAGCCATTCTAAAAAGGGGCTGATTATTCTTGTTATAATAACCGTTTTGCTGTGTGTAGTGACGGTTGTGAAAAAAAAGGAGCAGTCGAAAGAATACACAGAAAATAAAAGTGACTACATAGACTCGGTAAAACCGGATATAGATGTAGAGCTGTTAACGCCGAATGAATATTCCAGGCCGGGAATTGCAACGAATAAGATCACAGGAATTGTGGTGCATTATACAGCAAATCCCGGTGCAACGGCCATGAATAACAGGGATTACTTTGAGGGATTGAAAGACAGTCATATTACGAAGGCGAGCAGTAACTTTGTAGTGGGACTGGAAGGCGAGATTGTTCAGTGTGTACCGACATGGGAGATGGCATATGCTTCAAACAGCAGGAATATTGATACAGTATCGATTGAGTGCTGTCATCCGGATGAGACGGGAAAATTCAATCAAAAGACCTATCAGTCCATGGTAGATCTTTGCGCATGGCTGTGTCTGAAGTTTGATCTGGATGAAAATGATGTTATACGTCATTATGATGTGACCGGAAAGATCTGCCCGAAATATTTTGTGGAGCATGAAGATGCATGGAAGCAGTTCAAAAGTGATATAGGGACAAAGTTGGAAAATTTGAAAGAATATCAATAAATCTCCTTACTTTTATCACAGATTAAACACAATTGAGCTGTAAACTACAAGCATAAGATATGAAAGGGGCAATCAGATATGGAAAATCAATATAATTATTATACATCCGATCAGGATATGAATACTGGAAATTACGGAAGCAGTGAGGGACCGGAAAAGGAACCAAAGAAAAAACACAGAAAAGGTGCAGCGAGATGGGCAAAGGTGGTCTGCACAGGCCTGGTATTTGGAGTGGTTGCAAGTGCAGCATTTCAGACGAGCAATATTGTAGCAGGAAAGGTCCTTGGTACGACCCAGACAACAAATAAAACTGCTAAAACAACAACAACGGCCAGCAATGCAAAACTGACAACTTCAAGCAGCAGTTCAACAGGAACAGCAAATGTAACGGAGGTTGCAAAAAATGCAATGCCGTCTATCGTTTCTATTACAAATATGAGCGTACAGGAAGTACAGAATTTCTTCGGCGGTACACAGAAACAGGAAAGCGAAAGTGCAGGTTCAGGAATTATCATTGGACAGAACGATTCAGAACTTCTGATCGTAACGAATAACCATGTAGTAGAAGGAAGCAGCACACTGACAGTTACCTTTATAGATGAAGAAAGTGTAGAAGCTGACATTAAAGGTACGGATTCAGACAAAGACCTTGCAGTTGTAGCAGTTCCGTTAAGTGAGATCAAAGATTCTACAATGAATGAAATAGCAGTAGCAACTCTGGGTGATTCAGATCAGACTCAGGTAGGAGATCAGGTAATTGCCATCGGAAATGCACTTGGATATGGACAGTCAGTGACAACTGGTATTGTATCTGCAAAAGACCGTACAATGGACAGCTATGACGGAAAACTTCTTCAGACAGATGCAGCTATCAATCCTGGTAACAGTGGCGGAGCTCTTCTGAATGCAAATGGAGAAGTAATCGGAATCAATTCAGCTAAGATTGCAACTGAGACAGTAGAAGGAATTGGATATGCAATCCCGGTATCAGATGTAAGTGATCTGATCACTAATCTGATGAATCAGAAGACAAAAACAAAAGTATCAGAATCTGAAAGAGGATACATTGGAATCAAAGGTGTAGATGTAACATCGGATAGTGCACAGATGTATAATATGCCGACGGGTGTATATGTATCAGAGGTAATTTCCGGCGGTGGTGCAGAAAAGGCCGGCATTACAAAAGGAGCTGTTATTACCGGAATCGAAGGAACAACTGTAGATGGAATGGATGCGTTACAGGAACAGCTTCAATATTATAAGGCTGGAGAAACAGTAAAAATCACGGTTCAGACTCAGAACAAGAATGGCGAATACGAGAAAAAAGATGTTGAAGTAACATTAGGAAAACAATCTGAATAATTTGGATAAAAAATTGATATTTGCAAATTGATGTAGTATAATGTCAATGTATGCAGAATATGCAAAGCCGAAAGGCACAAAGCACAGTTTGAAATAATACACTATGGGGAGGGACAGATTCATATGAAGTGTCCAATATGTGGTCAGGAATTAAGACCAGGAAAAAAAGATCCGAATTATCTGTTGTGCTATAATTGCAAAAAGAAGTTCAAAATTCCACAGAGTGCTCACAAAGTACAGAAGAGAGCGGAAAAACCGGAACCTGAAGAGCAGAAGTATTCGAATATACCGCCAAAAGAAGTACGCGAAAAGCGTGAACAGGAAATGCGCGATGCGTATGATGAACTCCTTGCAGTAGGAGATGGAAAGAAGAAAAAGAAACCAGCTCCAAAGCCGCAGCGCAGAGAAGAATTAGAGGATGAATATTATGATGATATCGATGAGGAAGAAGAGAAGATGTCAAAAGCACCGATCATTATTCTTGCAATTGCTATCATTGTAGTAGCTGGATTAATTGCATTCATGCTGCTGAGATAATTGATTAAGGGAGTATACCAACAAAGAATTATCTGAAGTAAAGATAAATGCTGACTTACCGATGGTGGGTCAGCATTTTTTGTGTCATGCCGAGGATAAGTTTTTGTATATCATTGTATATAAGAAAAGTGTTGTGTGAAATGCATACATATATATAAGAAAAAAAGGTTGAATTGCCTGAATTATCTGAATTGCAGAAAATATAAAAACAATGTTGACAATTTAAATCTCCTTGTGGTATATTAATCTAGCTGTCGCGTTAGACAAGGCCGTGAGGCAACAGAGTCGACGCAGAAGACGGCACTAACTGATTGGAGAACAGAGATTGCTGTTGATTCATAATCAGAAATCTTCGGGAATTGCTCCTGAAAAAAAGAATAAAATAACAGTTGACAAACATAACTGATTGTGATATTCTTAATAAGCTGTCGCTTGAGGCAAACAAACGTTTGGCGAGAGGCAGTGGTTGAACAGCTGAAAAGCTGGTCGAAAAAAGATTAAAAAAGTTCTTGACAAACGTCAATGAATATGATAATCT
>JBNMJT010000027.1:0-21415 GCA_050873945.1 Dorea sp. | reverse complement strand
TCTGCGTTAGGTATTCAAAATTTGACTGTTTGAGGCGAATGCCGAGTTTCAAATTTTGAATGCCTGCTTTTAGCAGAATTTTGCCCCTTTAGTATTACCCGCCGACGGAACCTGAACAGGAAAGGATTCCTAACTTTTATTTCGGTCCGGGTAGCCGATAGCCTGTTAAATTAAATACCAACAAATTTATAGAAGCTTCGCCATCACCAACGCATAAATCTCCTGATTCCGTTTCTGCCAGTTGTTTGCGATGGTTGCGGCTTCGGATTCTGTCGGGGCTGTTACGGTAAGGTCGATGAGGGGGAGTCCCTGCTCGATGACCTGACAGCGCACCGAATATTCCATATTGGAATTCTCAAAATAATCCGCTTTCACAGACATTTCGTTCTTTAATTCATAATGTTTCTCTTTCAAAAAATCATCGATATCATGCTGAATAGCAGGTGAGATATCGTTGGTAAAATAGTGGATGGTCTCTGCACCTTCCTCCGTAAGATGGTAAAACGTACGGTGATGTGTAGATTCTTCCCGGATAAATCCGGATTCCAGAAGTTCGGACAAAGCCTGCTGTAATTTGAAGTAGGTTGTATATCCTTCATCCAGAATAAATTCAGATATCTGGGAATTGGTGAGAGGAAAATCAACTTGATTCAACATATACAAAATGATTAATTTATATAGCGTAAATGATTTGGCCATGGTTAACACTCCTTTCCCTGCCAGATGTCATGTGTTTTTAGGTACGACTGTAACTGATTCAGAACCTGTCTTTTGTTACAGGTCCATAAAGGGGCGAGCAGAAGATCTTTAGGTCCGTCTCCGGTCAGCCTGTGGATGACAATATCCGGTCTCAGACGGCTGATACACGCTCCGAGCAGTTCATAATATTCCTGTGGATCAGGAACCGGAAATGGATCGGATGTGTAGATGTCAGCAAGATCTGTATCTTTTAATATGTGCAAAAGCTGCAGCTTAATGCCCTGAATATCCTGACTGTTCAGATAGTGTATTGTCTGAAGCATATCCTGTCTGGTTTCTCCGGGAAGACAGAGGATCGTGTGGACGATCACATCGATTCCGCGTCTGCGAAGTTCAGATACGGCAGTTTCGAACACCGGAAGATCGTAGCCTCTCCGGATATAACGGGCACTTTTTTCGTGAATCGTCTGAAGTCCGAGTTCAATCCATACAGGTTTGATGTGGTTCAGGCGTTCCAGAAGATCTAAGATTTCTATACTCAGGCAGTCAGGTCTGGTCGCAATGGACAGAATCCGGATGTCGGGATGCCTGATGGCTTCCATATACAGTTTTTCCAGATATTCGACAGGTGCATAAGTATTGGTGTATGCCTGGAAATAAGCAATGTATGAAGATCCGGTGTATTTTTTTGCAGACTGTTTTTTTCCGGATTCGATCTGCTCTGTGACAGACAGGGTACGATTTTCAGCAAAATCACCGGAACCTCCGCGGCTGCAGAAGATGCATCCGCGGGTTCCGAGTGTCCCGTCACGGTTCGGACAGGTCATACCGCCGTCAAGAGAAATCTTATAGAGCTTTTCGCCATAAGTATTTTTCAGATAATAATCGAGAGAATAGTATCTTTTTTCTCCCCAGCGTACAGTCATATCAGATCAGTTCCTTTACAGCACGACTTACAACGTCAGCAACGCGTGGATCAAAAGCTTCCGGAAGAATGTTGTTTTCGTTTAATTCTTCATCCGGAACAAGACCTGCAATTGCTTTTGCATTGGCAAGTTTCATTTCTTCTGTGATTGCAGTGGCACGTCCTTCCAGAGCACCTTTGAAGATTCCTGGGAAAGCAACTACGTTGTTTACCTGGTTCGGGAAGTCGGAACGTCCGGTTCCAACAACCTTTGCTCCGGCAGCTTTGGCGAGATCAGGCATGATCTCCGGTACCGGATTGGCCATGGCAAAGAGGATTGCATCTTTGTTCATGGAAGCAACCATTTCCTGTGTGACGATGTTCGGAGCTGAGACACCGACAAAGATGTCAGCACCTTTTAAAGCATCGGCAAGCGTTCCTGTTTTCTGATCCAGATTGGTTACTTCTACCATTTTTTTCTGCATCCAGTTGAGGTTCTGAGATTCTTTTCCGAGGATACCGCTGATGTCACACATGGTTACATCTTTGAAACCGTAGGTGAGCAGAAGCTTTGTGATGGCAACTCCGGCAGAACCGGCACCGTTTACAACAACTTTGGCGGATTCTTTGCTTTTGCCGGTTACTTTCATGGCATTGATGATACCTGCAAGAACTACGATAGCTGTTCCGTGCTGGTCATCATGGAATACAGGAATGTCAAGAAGTTCTTTCAGTCGTTCTTCGATTTCAAAACATCTCGGAGCACTGATGTCTTCCAGATTAATACCGCCGAAAGCAGGTGCGATATTTACAACGGATTTGATGATTTCTTCTGTATCCTGAGTATCGAGACAGATTGGTACTGCGTTTACACCGCCGAATTCTTTGAAAAGAACTGCTTTTCCTTCCATAACCGGCATTGCGGCAAGAGCGCCGATATTACCAAGTCCGAGTACGGCACTTCCGTCAGAAACAACAGCTACAGTGTTGGATTTCATTGTATAAGTATAGGCAGCCTCCGGATCCTTGGCGATCACCTTACAAGGTTCTGCGACACCAGGAGTGTAGGCAATTGCCAGATCTTCTCTTGATTTTACATGGGATTTTGCACAGGTCTCAATCTTACCGTGCCATTCTTCGTGCATTTTTAAAGCTTTTTCGCTATTTGTCATTTTATGGATACCACCTTTTCATGAGTTTTTTTAATCATATCATTCATAGAAGAGCAAGTCAATATACGCAGAAAGCATGAAAAGTGAAACAATTTATTGTAAAACGGGGGATGTTTGCGAAAAGATAGGGCGGATTGCGTAGTGGATTATGAAAAAAAGTTCTTTCAAAATGTAGAAATATATAGTATAATAGTGCCATGTTTCAACTAGTATCGTCATTTCTGACGTGATTTTCCAGAGAACCTGTAAATAAGAGACGCTGAATCAATGAGTGATCAAGTTATTAACGAGAAACTAGATAAAGAATATAATTTATTTTGAGGTGAAAGGGCTATATGATGAAAGAAAAGTATGAATCTCTTCCGCTGGCGACATTAAAGGACCTCGCAAAGGCAAGAGGATTGAAAGGAATTTCCACCATGAAAAAAGCCGAACTGATCGAGCGCATGCTGGAAGAAGACGAAAAAGAAAAGAAAAATGCAAAAGCAACGGTAAAAGAATTATCTGCAAATACCGGAGATAAAGAAGTCCATGACATAGACAAGCTGGACAGTGGTATTACAGTAAGAGGTATTCTTGAAGTTATGCAGGACGGATATGGATTTATCCGTAGTGCAAATTATCTGCCGGGAGACAATGACGTATATGTATCTCCGTCGCAGATCCGCAGATTTAACCTTAAGACAGGTGATATCCTGGAAGGAAATACCAGAATCAAGACACAGCAGGAAAAGTTCAGTGCGCTTTTATATCTGTCAAAGGTAAATGATACCGATCCGATGAAAATCATGCACAGAAAGAATTTTGAAGATATGACACCAATCTTTCCAAATGAAAGACTGAGTCTGGAGTGTGGAAAGACAAGCACTGCCATGCGTATCATGGACCTGATGTCTCCAATCGGAAAGGGACAGAGAGGTATGATCGTATCACCTCCAAAAGCAGGTAAGACAACCTTATTAAAACAGGTAGCATTATCTGTACAGAAGAACAATCCGGAAGTACATCTGCTGATCCTTCTGATCGATGAACGTCCGGAAGAAGTAACAGACATCCGTGAATCCATTGAAGGGGAAAATGTAGAAGTGATCTACTCTACATTTGATGAACTGCCGGAACACCATAAGCGTGTATCCGAGATGGTGATCGAGCGTGCAAAACGTCTGGTAGAACATAAGAAAGACGTTATGATCCTGATCGACAGTATCACAAGACTTGCAAGAGCATACAACCTGACTGTACCACCGTCAGGAAGAACTCTGTCCGGTGGTCTTGATCCGGCGGCTCTTCATATGCCGAAACGCTTCTTCGGTGCTGCAAGAAATATGAGAGAAGGCGGAAGTCTTACCATTCTTGCAACGGCACTGGTAGATACCGGAAGCAAGATGGACGATGTTGTATACGAAGAGTTCAAGGGAACCGGTAACATGGAGCTGGTACTGGACCGCAAGCTTTCTGAAAAGAGAATGTTCCCGGCGATCGATATCCTGAAATCCGGAACAAGAAGAGAAGATCTGCTCCTTTCTAAGGAAGAACTGGAAGCGGTAGAAAGTATGAGAAAAGGCTTAAACGGATTACGTCAGGAAGAAGCAGTAGATAACATTCTGAATATGTTCTCGAGAACAAAGAATAATGAAGAATTAATACAAATGGTAAAAAAGACAAAATTTATCTAGACAAAAAGCGATTCTTGTGCTACAATGAACGAGCTGTGTAAATGAAAAGAAATTTACTGCACATTTACGTGCGTGTCAAGAAAATAAAGAAGAGGTGAAAATCATGAAAGAAGGAATACATCCAAATTATTATCAGGCAACTGTAACTTGTAACTGTGGTAATACATTCGTAACAGGATCTACAAGCGAAGAAATCCACGTAGAAATCTGTTCTAAATGTCATCCATTCTATACAGGACAGCAGAAAGCAACTCAGGCTCGTGGCCGTGTTGATAAGTTCAATAAGAAATACGGAATGGACAAATAAGATTACAAGTATTGGGTTGAGGTTTTTGAATCTCAACCCTTTTTTCTTATGATTGAATGATGCAAAACTGTAATGATACAGAGCATATGAAGGAGAGTATATGAAATCATCAAATATCGGCGGACAGGCGGTGCTGGAGGGCATTATGATGAAGAACAAGGACCGCTATGCCGTGGCTGTCAGAAAACCGGACGGGGAGATCTTCGTTCAGACCGAAGAGTTCCACAGTATTACCGGCAATTGTAAGAAGCTGACGACGATCCCGTTTGTCAGAGGGGTCTTTAATTTTATCGACTCCATGGTGCTGGGGATTAAGACGTTGACAT
This sequence comes from Dorea sp., assembly GCA_050873945.1. Lineage (GTDB taxonomy): Bacteria > Bacillota > Clostridia > Lachnospirales > Lachnospiraceae > Dorea_A. Next base: position 16,331 of record JBNMJT010000027.1, on the reverse strand, counting down.
TTTCGGCAGGTTTTTATGAAGAAGAGGAAGAAGAAAAAGAACTTTCCGAGAATGAACAGAAGAAAAAAGAAAAACAGGAAAGCCTTATGATGGCAGGAACGGTTGTGTTCTCTGTTGTGGCAGCAGTGGCAATCTTTATGGTACTGCCATATTTTCTGTCATCGCTTATGAAGCCTGTGGTTCCGTCATATCATCTGCGGACAGTGATCGAAGGCTTTGTAAGAATCGGAATCTTCATCATATATATTTTACTGATTTCCAGAATGGAAGATATCCAGAGAACATTTATGTACCATGGCGCAGAGCACAAATGTATCAATTGTATCGAGCATGGACTGCCGCTTACGGTGGAAAATGTAAGGATCAGTTCCAGACAGCACAAACGCTGCGGAACAAGCTTTTTATTCTTCGTGCTTGCGATCAGTATTATTTTGCTACTTCTGATCCAGGTGGAATCACCGCTTATGAGAGTGGTTGTGCGTATTGCACTTCTTCCGGTGATCGCGGGTATTTCTTATGAAGTACTGAAGCTTGCGGGGAACAGTGAGAATCCGGTCATCAATCTGCTCAGTAAGCCGGGAATGGCGATCCAGAAGATGACGACCAGAGAACCGGATGACGGAATGATCGAAGTTGCGATACAGGCAGTAGAAGCAGTATTTGACTGGAGGGCTTATGAACGGGACAATTTTCACACTTCGTAATCTGTACCGGGAAGGAACGGAACGTCTGGAAAAAGCAGGGATACCGGAAGCAAAGTTAGATGCGTGGTATTTATTGGAATATGAGACAGGGGTCAGCCGTGCCATGTTCTTCGCAGACCCGGACAGAGAGGTAGAGATAGATCAGGCAGAGCATTATCAAAAAGATATTGAGACGAGAGTGGGAAGAATCCCGCTTCAGCATATTACCGGCGAACAAGAATTCATGGGACTGAATTTCAAAGTAAATGAGCATGTGCTGATTCCGAGACAGGATACAGAGACGCTGGTAGAAGAAGCGCTGAAAAAGATCCGGCCGGATATGCAGATCCTGGATATGTGTACGGGTTCCGGCTGCATTCTGGAAAGCATTCTGAAATTCGCAGAAAGAAAAGGAATCCACATGTCAGGAACCGGATGTGACATATCGGAGGAAGCACTGAAAGTTGCAAAGGAGAATGACAGTCGTCTTCAGACGAATGCCGTGTTCATACAGAGTGATCTGTTCGAACATATAACGGAAAAATTCGATATGATCGTATCGAATCCTCCGTATATCAGAACGGAGGAAATCAGCCGGCTGGAAGACGAAGTAAAGCTTCATGATCCGTGGATCGCGCTGGATGGAAAAGAGGATGGACTATATTTTTACCGCCTGATAGTGAAAGAAAGTGTAAAACATATAAAAAAAGGCGGATATCTTTTGTTTGAGATCGGTTTTGACCAGGGGAAAGATGTATCAGACCTTCTGGAAGAACAGGGATATGAAGAAATCCAGGTAAAAAAGGATTTGGCGGGACTTGACCGCGTTGTTATAGGAAGGTACAATAAAGAGTAATGTTAAGGAGGAAATACCATGTTTGATAAATTAGAAGATCTTCGCATCCGTCTGGATGAGATATTAAACGAACTTCAGGAACCGGATGTGGCAAATGACCAGAACCGCTTCCGCAAACTTATGAAAGAGCAGAATGACCTGACTCCGATTGTAGAGGCGTATAATGAATACAAAGAATGTAAGCAGGCAATCGAGGACAGCCTTGAGATGTTAGAGGAAGAGTCCGATGAAGAGATGCGTGAACTTGCAAAAGAAGAATTAAATGATAACAAGAAACGTGTAGAAGAACTGGAACAGGAACTGAAGATCCTTCTTCTGCCGAAGGACCCTAACGATGAGAAGAACGTTATCGTCGAGATCCGTGCCGGTGCAGGTGGAGATGAGGCGGCACTTTTTGCTGCAGAGATCTATCGTATGTACATGCATTACGCAGAAAGCCAGAGATGGAAAGTCGAGCTGGTGGAATGTGAAGAGATCGGTATCGGCGGAATGAAGAATGTAACATTCATGATCGATGGTAAGGGCGCATATTCCAAGATGAAATATGAATCCGGTGTTCACCGTGTACAGCGTGTACCGGAGACAGAATCCGGCGGACGTATCCACACTTCTACAATTACGGTAGCAGTTATGCCGGAAGCAGAAGATGTAGATATCCAGATTGATGAGAAAGATATCCGTATCGACGTAATGCGTGCATCCGGTAACGGTGGACAGTGTGTCAATACGACAGACTCCGCTGTACGACTGACTCACTATCCGACAGGAATCGTGATCTACAGCCAGACAGAAAAATCACAGTTACAGAACAAGGATAAAGCATTCGCACTCTTACGTGCGAAGTTATACGATCTGGAATGCCAGAAACGTCACGACGCAGAGGCTGAGGCAAGAAAGAGCCAGATCGGTACCGGAGACAGATCCGAAAAGATCCGTACTTATAACTTCCCACAGGGACGTGTGACGGATCACCGTATCGGACTGACATTATACAAACTGGATAAGATCATGAACGGTGACATCCAGGAGATCATTGATGCATGTATCGCAGCTGATCAGGCAGCCAAACTTGCAAACATGAACGAAGAAATGTAAGAAGCCGGAATATAAGATTAGAAAGAATCCGGAATTTAAAGAAGGTAAATACAGAATATGGAAGCAACACAGTTTAAACGTGCAGAATTAGAAGATCAGGAGATCATCTCACATTACTTTGAACATCATACCAGCAGAAGCCGTGAGAGAACATTTGCCAATGTATATCTCTGGTCCAGACAATATCCGGTAAAGTGGGCAATTATACAGAATGCGCTGGTCTTCAAAAGTGAAGATGAGAATCACGTATCCTTTGCTTACCCGGCAGGAGCACCGGAAGATGTGAAGAATGCACTGGAAGAGATGATGGAGTATTCCAAAGCAAAAGGCAGACCATTTCTGATGTATAATGTGACGCCGGAATATTTTGCCCAGCTGGAAGAGTGGTATCCGGGCAGATTCCAGATCGAGTACGACAGAGATTCTGCCGATTACGTCTATGAATCAGAAAAGCTGGCAACGCTTTCGGGCAAGAAGCTTCACGGAAAACGGAATCATATCAATAAATTTAAGAGCCTGTTTGAAGACCGCTGGTCTTATGAGAGCATGTCGAAAGACAATCTGGAGGAATGCTTCCAGATGGCGTTAAAATGGCGGACTGAGAATGAATGCGAAGATGACGAGGAGAAAAGGGGAGAGATGTGTGTGGCACTGAATTCCCTGCGCCTGTTCGAAGAACTTCACCTGACGGGAGGGGTCCTTCGGATCGATGGCGAAGTCGTTGCATTTACGATCGGAGAGCCGATATGCGAAGATACCTATGTTGTGCATATTGAAAAAGCATATGCCGATGTACAGGGCGCATATACCATGATCAACCAGCAGTTTGTAGAGCATGAATGCATGAACTATAAATATGTAAACCGGGAAGATGATACCGGTGCAGAAGGTCTTAGAAAAGCCAAACTTTCTTATCGTCCGGCTCTTATGGTAGAAAAGGGCGATGTGACAGAAAAAGAGGCGTTGTAAAGCGAATCTGAAAAAAGATTTGTAAAGACCTTACAGAAAAAGACTTAAGAAATAGACTTGTAGTGAGAAAGGAGCAACAAAATGATAGCGGATAAGATGAAAAATATGGTAGCCAACAGCTCGGCTATCCGTGCGATGTTTGAAGAAGGTAACCGTCTGGCGGGAATTTACGGAGCTGAGAATGTGTTTGATTTCAGTCTCGGTAATCCGAACGTACCGGCACCGGAAGCTGTAAAGAATGCGATCATCGAGATCGTAAATGATACAGACCCGGTTGCACTTCACGGATATACCAACAGCAACTGCGGATATGCGGAAGTAAGAGAGGCAGTAGCAAAATCCCTGAATGAGCGTTTTGGTACACACTTTGAAGGAAAGAATATTGTCATGACAGTCGGTGCCGCCGGCGGTCTGAACGTCATTCTGAAAGCAATTATCAATCCGGGAGATGAAGTGATCGCATTTGCACCATATTTTGGAGAATATCGTTCTTATACGAATAATTACGATGGTGTGTTAGTTGAGATCTCGCCGAATACCGTAGATTTCCAGCCAAAACTGGATGAGTTCGAGCAGAAGATCACACCGAAGACAAAAGCAGTCATCATCAACAATCCGAACAACCCTACCGGTGTGGTGTATTCCGAAGAGACGATTAAGAAGCTTGCCGCTATCATGGAAGCAAAACAGAAAGAGTTCGGAACAGATATTGTACTGATCTCTGATGAACCATATCGTGAACTTGCTTATGATGGGGTAGAAGTTCCTTATCTCACAAAATATTATGATAATACAGTTGTAGGATATTCTTACAGCAAATCGCTGTCCCTCCCGGGAGAGCGTATCGGATATCTGGTCATTCCGGATGAGATGAAAGACAGTGAAGAAGTACTTTCCGCAGCAAATGTAGCAACACGTATCCTTGGATTCGTCAATGCGCCGACACTGCAGCAGAAAGTAGTAGAAAAATGCCTGAATGAAAAGACAGACCTTTCCTTCTACGACCGCAACAGAGAAGACCTTTATAACGGTCTGAAAGAATGTGGATTCGAGTGCATCAAGCCACAGGGCGCATTCTATCTGTTTGTAAAATCACCGGTTCCGAATGAGAAAGAGTTCTGTGAAGCCGCTAAGAAATATAATATTCTGATCGTACCGGGAAGCTCCTTTGCGTGTCCTGGATATGTAAGACTTGCGTACTGCGTATCTCATGAGACGATCATCAATTCACTTCCGAAATTCAAAGAACTGGCGAAAGAATATTTCTAGGAGAGCAGTATGAAAGCATTTGAAAAGAACATTCGAAAAGTAGAACCATATGTGCCGGGCGAACAGCCGCAGCGCAAAGTAATCAAGTTAAATACCAATGAGAACCCATACGCACCTGCACCGGGCGTGACAAAAGCTCTGGAGGAGATGAACACAGACCGTCTGCGTCTGTATCCGGATCCGACGGCAGCACCGCTTGTGAATGCACTGGCTGATTTTTATCATGTGAATCCGGACCAGGTATTCGTAGGAGTAGGATCGGATGATGTATTATCCATGTGTTTCCTGACATTTTTCAACTCAGAGAAACCAGTCTTTTTCCCGGATATCACATATTCCTTCTATAAAGTATGGGCGGATCTGTACCGTATTCCGTATGAATGCCAGAAGTTAGATGAGAACTTCAGGATCGTAAAAGAAGATTACTACAAGGAAAATGGTGGTGTGATCTTCCCGAATCCGAATGCACCGACAGGACTTTACGAAGATCTGGCTGACGTGGAAGATATTATTGCACATAATCAGGATGTAATTGTGATCGTAGATGAGGCATATGTTGATTTCGCCGGACGTTCTGCGATGGAACTGATCGATAAATACGAGAATCTGATCATTGTTCAGACATTTTCAAAAGCAAGATCGATGGCAGGAATGCGTATCGGTTATGCGATCAGTAATCCGACACTGATCAAATACCTGAACGATGCAAAATATTCTTTCAACTCTTATACTATGAACCAGACATCACTGGTATGCGGTGTGGAAGCGGTAAAGGATAAGGCATATTTTGAAGCGTGTGTGAATAAGATTATCGAGACACGTGAATGGGCAAAAGAAGAATTAAAGAATCTTGGATTCCACTGTCTGGATTCCAAATCGAACTTTATCTTTGCCATGCATCCGGATTATGATGCAAAAGAATTATTTGAAGCACTGAAAGAGAATGATATCTATGTGCGCTTCTGGGGCAGTGAGAGAATCGAGCAGTATATGCGTATCACTGTAGGAACCAGAGAAGAGATGGAAGCAATGTTTGCGTTCCTGAAAAAATATATGAATAAATAAGAGGAGTTTCTTATGACCAATACGTTGATACATGGAATTATTGATGCATTAAGCGGAAGTGTGAGTAAGGAAGTGATCGTATTTCTGATATCGATGATCCCGATTCTCGAACTTCGTGGTGCGCTGCTCGTTGCAGGACCGATCCTTGGAGTAAAAGTATCTACTGCGATTCCGCTTTGCATTATCGGTAATATTATTCCGGTTCCGTTTATTTTACTTCTGATCACTCCAATATTTAACTGGATGAAAGGAACAAAGACATTCAAGCCGCTGGTAGATAAGCTGGAAAATAAAGCGATGAGTAAAAAGGACCAGATTGAAAAATATGAATTCTGGGGACTGGTGTTATTCGTAGGAATCCCGCTTCCGGGAACCGGGGCGTGGACAGGATCGCTGATCGCGGCACTTCTGGGAATGAAGTTTAAGAAAGCGTTTCCAGCTGTTATCATCGGTATCTGCATGGCAACTGTAATCATGTGGTTTATATCGTATGTGCTTCTTGGAGGCGTACATCTGTTAGGATAAAAGAGGAAAAGATTATGTCTATGAAAGTAAATAAAGTTCTGCCATCACCGGCAGAACTGAAAGAAGAATATCCTCTGTCAGAGGAACTGATCCGGTTGAAAAAAGAACGTGATGCGGAGATCCGGGACATTTTTACCGGAAAATCTGATAAATTTGCAGTGATCATCGGACCGTGTTCGGCAGATAATGAAGATTCGGTATGTGAATATGTTAGCCGGCTTGCGAAAGTAAATGAAAAAGTCAAAGACCGTCTGGTGCTGATACCGAGGATTTATACCAACAAGCCGAGAACAACAGGAGAAGGATATAAAGGAATGCTGCATCAGCCGGATCCGGACAAAGCACCGGATCTGTATGCGGGAATTATGGCGATCCGTAAAATGCATATCCGTGCAATGAAGGAAAGCGGCCTGACGGCAGCGGATGAAATGTTATATCCGGAAAACAGAAGCTATCTGGATGACATTCTTTCCTATGAGGCGGTAGGAGCCAGATCGGTGGAGAACCAGCAGCACAGACTGACTGCAAGTGGTATGGACATTCCGGTCGGAATGAAGAACCCGACCAGCGGGGATCTCTCTGTAATGCTGAATTCCATCGTAGCGGCACAGATGGGACACCGGTTCATTTACAGAACAATGGATGTGACGACATCCGGCAATCCGCTCGCACATACCATTCTCCGCGGCGGAGTGGACAAGTACGGACAATGCATGCCGAATTACCATTATGAAGAATGTGTAAGACTCTGGGAATTATATCAGAAAAAAGATCTTAAGAATCCGGCAGCGGTGATTGATGCGAATCATTCGAATTCAAATAAGAAATACAAAGAGCAGATCCGTATCGTAAGTGAAGTACTGCATTCGCGCAGATACAACCCGGATCTTAAGAAGATGATCAAGGGTGTTATGGTAGAAAGCTACCTGGAAGAAGGCAGACAGGATATATCTGCGGATATGATCTATGGAAAATCTATCACCGATCCATGCATCGGATGGGAAGATACAGAAAAGCTGATCTATAAAATTGCCGAAGAATGTTAAAGAAAATGAAGAAAGCCACATGGAAAGTTTTGGCGGAAACTTTTCATGTGGCTTTCTTACAAAACGCTATCAAGAGAGGGTTCGTGGGAGGGGTAGTACCGTCCAAACACGAACATTTTGCGAAATCGTCGTTTCACAATGTAAAATAATACATCAGGTAACTGTATTATTTGTTATTATTTTATCAATCATTTTTGGATTCGTAAATAGGCAAAATGACAAAAAAATAACGAATTTTTATCGAGAATTGGTAAAAATGCACTTTAAGAGCATGTGCCTTTAAAAATATGAGATTGTATGATAGAATATGAAACAAATGCAAGATTCAGAATAAGGAGATTTCAAGATGGAAAAGATATATGATGTGACAGCACTTGGAGAAATGCTGATCGACTTTGCGGTGAATGGAGAAAGTGAGCAGGGCAATCAGTTATTTGAAGCATGTCCGGGCGGAGCACCGTGTAATGTACTTGCAATGCTGAACAAACTTGGAAGAAAAACAGCATTTATCGGAAAAGTCGGAGATGACCAGTTCGGCAAGCTGTTAAAAGATACAATTACAAATATAGGAATAGAAGCAAAAGGTCTTGTGATGGATCAGGATATCCACACAACACTTGCTTTTGTACATACGTTCCCGGATGGCGACAGAGAATTTTCTTTCTACCGTAAACCAGGGGCTGACATGATGTTAAAGGAAGAGGAAGTGGATTATGATCTGATCCGTCAGTCAAAAGTATTCCATTTCGGAACGCTTTCCATGACGGATGAGCCGGTAAAGAGTGCGACAAAGAAAGCACTTGCAGTTGCAAAAGAAGCCGGATGTATGATCACATTTGATCCGAACTTACGTCCGCCACTCTGGAAGACACTGGATGAGGCGAAAGAGCAGATGGAGTATGGATTTGAGAACTGTGATGTACTGAAGATTTCAGATAATGAGATTCAGTTCGTGTCCGGAAAAGAAGACTATGATGAAGGAATTAAGTATCTTCAGGAGAAGTATCAGATCCCGCTTATATTCCTGACCATGGGGAAAGAAGGAAGCAGAGCTTATTACAAAGGTCTGCGTGTAGAACAGCCGGGATTTACCGTGAAGGCAATTGAGACAACAGGCGCAGGAGATACATTCTGCGGATGTTCGATCAACGGTGTGTTAAAGTATGGTCTGGATAATCTGGACGAAGCAAAATTAAAAGAGATTCTGACATATGCGAATGCAGGTGCAGCACTGATCACAATGAAAAAAGGTGCGATCCGTTCGATGCCGGAACCGGAAAATATCAAAGAACTGATCGGGGAATAGGTAATTATGGGAGTACGCAGAATGCTGGCCGTATGGGCAGCAAAGATAAGTGAAAAAGCAAGTGTACATATCTTTCACCGCCAGGGCGTGACCTGGGCGGGAAAGATTGCGCTTAAGATTGATCCGAGTATCCTGCACGATCTTGCAGGACAGGTCAGAAAAGACATTTTTATTGTATGTGGAACGAATGGTAAGACGACGACTAACAATATGCTTTGTGCCGCAATTGAAAAAGAAGGATATAAAGTAATCTGTAATCATACCGGATCCAATATGCTGAACGGTGTTGTGGCAGCATTTGTATTAGGTGCAGGCTTAAGCGGTAATCTGGATGCAGACTATGCCTGTATCGAGATTGATGAAGCGTCGACAAGAAGGGTGTTCCCACACTTTAAGCCGGATTATATGGTACTGACGAATCTGTTCCGTGACCAGCTTGACCGTTACGGTGAGATCGACATTACGATGAATATCTTAAAAGAAGTGATGCAGAGTGCACCAGAGATGAAAGTAATCGTGAACGGGGATGATGCATTATCTGCTTACCTTGCAATGGAAAGCGGCAATCCGTATGTCACATACGGTATCAGTGAAAAGGTAGTGGATGATAAGGATTCGCATGAGATCAGAGAAGGACGCTTCTGTAAAAAATGCGGGGCACCTTTGAAGTATAATTTCTATCACTACAGTCAGCTTGGTGATTATGCATGTACGGGCTGTGATTTCAAGAGACCGGTGATCGAATATGATGCATCGGAGGTAGCGGTCAGCGACCATCTGGCATTTACTGTTGACGGAAAACGTCTGGAAGCGAATTATAAAGGTTTCTATAATGTATATAATATTCTGGCAGCCTATGCTGCGGGAAGAACCGGCGGACTTGGACTGGAGCATTTCCAGGACATGCTTACAGATTTTAATCCGGAAAATGGCCGTATGGAACAGTTTGACGTGAAGGGTACGAAGATTGTACTGAACCTTGCGAAGAATCCGGCGGGATTCAATCAGAATATTTCCGCAGTAATGCAGGATGACTCCATGAAGGATGTGATCATTGTGATCAATGACAATGCACAGGACGGAACAGATATCTCATGGCTCTGGGATGTGGATTTTGACAGATTCAAGGGAGCGAATATCAATTCCATTACGGTAAGCGGTATCCGCTGCCAGGATATGAGATTACGTATGAAATATGTGGACATCCCGTCTATGCTGGAAGCAGATGTGGAAAAGGCAATCCGTGAAAGAGTAGAGAACGGCTGTGGTAATCTATATGTACTGGTGAACTACACCGCCCTGTTCAGTACCAGAAATGTATTAAAGAAGATGGAAGGAGAAAGATAATGGATACAAAAGATATGAAACTTACGATCGGTCATCTGTATCCGGATCTTTTGAATCTGTACGGGGACAGAGGAAATATTGCATGTCTGATGAAACGCTGCATCTGGCGTGGAATTGAGGCAGAGACAATTGAATTCAACACAGGAGATCAGATCGATTTCTCAAAACTGGATATTGTTCTGTTAGGAGGCGGTTCTGACAGGGAGCAGGCAATTGTATGTAAAAGTCTGTTGGAGATCCAGAGTGAGTTCAAAGATTATGTAGAAGACGGCGGCGTAGTCATCGCAGTATGCGGCGGCTATCAGCTTCTTGGAAAATATTATAAAACAGATGCCGGGATGATCGAAGGGCTGAATCTGGTTGATATCTACACGGAACAGGAAGAAGGCCGTCTGATCGATAACATCGTTCTGGACAGCGACCTTGTGGATATGCCGGTAGTAGGATTTGAAAATCATGGCGGAAGAACGTATCTGAACGGGAATAAACCATTCGGAAAAGTATTATATGGAGCAGGAAATGACGGAAAGAGCGGCTATGAAGGCGTCGTATATAAGAATGTGATCGGTACTTATCTGCATGGTCCGCTGCTTCCGAAGAATCCACAGGTCAGTGATTATCTGATCAGGAAAGCACTGGAAAGAAAGTATGGAGAGGAAGTAGTTCTTTCCCCACTGGATGACAGCCAGGAAAAAGAAGCAAATGATTACATTTATCACCGTTTTGTAAAGGAATAACAGATATCCGGTAAAAAAACGTCAGTTTTCCGCAAGAAGGCAGACGTTTTTTTCTTTTGGACCGCCATGCGTCCGGAAGAAACGGGCGGCGGCAGATTCTGCAGACAGCAAAAGCAGAGAGAAAGAAAAACAGGAAAGGAAGCGGACAATATGCGTGTGGAGCGTTTTAAAATGGAAAGAGAAGGTCTGGTAACAGAAGGACAGGAAGTAGAGATCAGTGAACGAAGTGCCGTTACCGGTCAGTATACGTATCTGGTCGAACCATCGATCGCAATGTCGGGAATCTACCGTACCAGGCAGCGAATCAAATCAAGAAAAGGAAGAATCCAGAAGATCGAGCAGACGGACAGAGGATTCTACCTGCTTGTAGAGATTGACGAATAAAGGAAAGAAGAAACAAAAGACCTGTCGTTGACACGAGGAGAAAAAGCACATATAATTTATAGTAAAGGGAATGCTAACAGACATAAATAAAAAGAAGGGAAATGGATAGATGATAGCAAACAATGATGAGGCAAAAAGAAGTAAGATATGGACAGTCGTTACGGCTGTTACATCTGTCCTGATCGTAATCGTAGCAATATTTCTTCTGATGAAGATGTTCACGGGGAATCCGTTAGAAGGATCCTGGGCGGATGAGGATGGTAATATGAATCTGAAGATCAGCCGTGACGGACAGATGACGGTAACGATTCCGGCATCGGGAGAAGGAAAAGATACGGAAGTTCCGATGACGTATACACTGAATAAGGAATCGAAGACGATCTCCATACAGCAGGATGATGCGAAGATCCAGGAGATTGCAGAACAGTCGGATGGCCAGTATACAACGGAGACGTTGAAAAATGCAGTACAATCCATAGGAACGACATTTGAATATAGTATTGATGGCGGAACGCTGACATTGACAGAGCGTGAATATGGAGAACAGATGATGTTCAATAAGAATTAAAAATGACAGCCCCTCTATATGTATCGTATAGAGGGGCATTTGTTGCTGTAGAGGCAAATGAAGATACGCAGGATAAAAGACAGAAAAAGAGATTTATATATCATAAAAATGGAGGGAAAAAGATGGAAGATTACAGAAATAAAACGAAAAAAGTACAGATCGGTAATGTATGCATCGGCGGCGGGGAGCGGATTGCGATCCAGTCTATGACGAACACGAAGACAGAAGATGTAGAAGCCTGTGTGGCACAGATCTTAAAGCTTGAAAAAGCCGGATGTGACATCATCAGAGTAGCGGTTCCGACGATGGAAGCAGCAGAGAGCATCCGCAAGATCAAAGAGCAGATACATATTCCGCTGGTAGCAGATATTCATTTTGACTACCGCCTTGCGATTGCCGCAATTGAGAACGGGGCAGATAAGATCCGTATCAATCCTGGAAATATCGGGGATGAAAAAAGAGTCCGTGCAGTAGTAGAAAAGGCAAAAGAATACAATATACCGATCCGTGTCGGAGTTAACAGCGGTTCACTGGAGAAGCATCTGGTAGAAAAATACCACGGCGTAACGGCAGAAGGTCTGGTAGAAAGTGCACTGGATAAAGTACGCATGATCGAAGAGATGGGATATGACAATCTGGTAGTCAGTATCAAGTCATCGGACGTTATGATGTGTGTGAAAGCACATGAGCTTCTGGCACCGGTATGTCCGTATCCGTTACATGTCGGAATTACAGAATCCGGAACGCTGCTTGCAGGTAATATCAAATCTTCCATCGGACTGGGACTGATCTTAAGCCAGGAAATCGGTGATACGATCCGTGTATCCCTGACCGGGGATCCGGTAGAAGAGATCAAATCCGCAAAACTGATCTTAAAGACACTGGGACTTCGGAAAGGTGGAATTGAAGTAGTGTCCTGCCCGACCTGTGGAAGAACCAAGATCGATCTGATCGGACTGGCAAATAAGGTAGAAGAGATGGTAGCAGATATCCCACTGGATATCAAGGTTGCCGTTATGGGCTGCGTGGTCAACGGACCGGGAGAAGCAAAAGAAGCAGATATCGGAATCGCCGGCGGGATCGGAGAGGGACTTCTGATCAAGAAAGGTGAGATCGTGAAGAAAGTAAAAGAAGACGAATTATTGGAGACATTGAGACAGGAGTTGTTACACTGGAATGAGTAAGCCGTTTTTTGAGGTATTTCCGACATTAAAAGTAAAAGATGATATTCAGATGATGTTTCAGGGTGTAGAGGTGACGAAAGTTTCTACGAATTCTACGAGAGATTTCATCCGTGTCAGCATTTACAGCAGACATCTGATCCAGAAAAAGGATATATACGAAGTAGAGCGTATGCTGAAGCAGCAGTTATTTGCCAGAAGCCATATTCAGGTGACGGTGCGGGAACAGTATGATCTGTCAGAGCAGTATACACCGGAGAATCTGATGAATGAATACTACGACAGTTTTCTGATGGAACTGGACCAGAAGAGTGTTGTAGAGCGGAACATGCTGCAGAATGCCAGCTATGAATTTGAAAATGGGAATATCCTCTGCCTGACACTGACGGATACAATTGTTGCACAGGGAAAGAAAGACTCCCTGTCGGAGTATCTGACGGGAGTATTTGCAGAACGTTTCCAAAGACCGGTGGAGATCCGCGTGCTTTATGAAAAGGCGAAGGACAGCAAGTTAAAATATAACGAAGCCAAATTAGAGCAGGAAGTAGAGGCAATCCGCGAACAGTCTGAGGCAGTCAGGGCAAAGAAAGCACAGGCGCAGGAACAGAAAGAAGAGAAAAAAGAGGAAAAAAGTGCGGCAAAAACTACTTCCGGTGGAGAAAGCGGCAATAAAAGCAGCGGCAAGAGTTCCGGAGGCTTCAAGGGCAAAAAGGGCGGATCATTTGGAAAAGGCGGCTATTCGTTTGTACGTAAGGCGACGGATGATCCGAACCTGATCTATGGACGTGACTTTGATGATGAGACGATCGAACTGCAGAATGTGTTAGGTGAGATGGGTGAGATCACGATCCGCGGTAAAGTCATCAGCATGGAGACAAGGGAGATCCGTAATGAAAAGACGATCATTATGTTCGCAGTTACAGACTTTACGGATTCGATCATGGTGAAAATGTTCGTACGGAACGACCAGCTTGCGGATATCCTGGGAGATATCAAGAACGGTGCATTCCTGAAGCTAAAAGGTGTGACAACGGTGGACCGTTTTGATTCGGAACTGAATATCCAGTCGGTAGTCGGAATCAAGAAGATCAGTGATTTTACGGAATCGAGAGTGGATACCGCACCGGAGAAACGAGTAGAGCTTCACTGCCATACCAAGATGAGTGATATGGATGCGGTAACAGATGTCACAACGCTGCTTAAGCAGGCGCATGACTGGGGACATCCTGCGATGGCGATCACAGATCATGGTGTGGTTCAGGCATTCACGGATGCGAATCATTACATTGAGTCACTGGATAAGGACGATCCATTCAAAGTTATCTATGGCGTGGAAGGATATCTGGTAGATGACCTGCCCGATGTAGCGGTAAATGAAAACGGACAGTCGCTGGATGACACATCTGTGGTCTTTGACCTGGAGACGACCGGGTTCAGTCCGATCAAAGATAAGATCATCGAGATCGGCGCGGTGAAGGTAGAACATGGCGAGATCACGGACAAGTTCAGTACATTTGTCAATCCGAAAGTACCGATCCCGTTCCAGATCACACAGCTTACCAGCATCACCGACCAGATGGTCATGGGGGCACCGGATATCGAGACGGTTCTTCCACAATTTCTGGAATTCATCGGAGATGCGGCACTGGTCGCACACAATGCATCGTTTGATGTAAGCTTTATTGAACAGAACTGCAGATACCAGGATATCCAGCCGGATTTCACATCGGTGGATACTGTGTCGATGGCGCGTATCCTCCTGCCGACGTTGTCAAAGTATAAGCTGAACGTGGTGGCAAATGCACTGCATATTTCACTGGAGAACCATCACCGGGCGGTCGATGATGCCGGGGCAACGGCTGAGATCTTCGTAAAATTTGTGGAAATGTTAAAGGACAGAGGGATCTATGATCTTTCGAAGCTGAACCAGTTTGGCGAGAACAATGCAGATGCTGTCCGCAAGCTTCCATCGTACCATGTGATCATCCTGGCACTGAACGAAGTGGGACGTGTGAACCTGTATACCCTGATCTCGATGTCCCACCTGAAATACTATGCAAGAAGACCTAGAATTCCAAAGAGTGAACTGTCGAAATACAGAGAAGGACTTCTGGTAGGAAGTGCCTGCGAGGCGGGAGAACTTTATCAGGCAATCCTGAATGAAAAATCAGAAGAACGGATCGCAAAGATCGTAAACTTCTATGATTATCTGGAGATCCAGCCGCTTGGCAACAACCAGTTCATGATTGAGAGTCCGAAGATCACGAAGGTACAGAATGAGGAAGACTTAAGAGAGATCAACCGGAAGATCGTCGCACTTGGCGAACGGTTCAATAAGCCGGTTGTCGGAACCTGTGACGTGCATTTCATGAATCCGGAAGATGAAGTATACAGAAGAATCATCATGGCAGGAAAGGGATTCGGTGATGCGGACAGTCAGCCGCCACTGTATCTTCGGACTACAGATGAGATGCTGGAGGAATTCGAATACCTGGGTTCTGCGAAGGCAAGAGAGATTGTTATCGAGAATCCGGTGAAGATCGCCGGAATGGTGGAAAAGATCACACCGGTGCGTCCGGACAAGTGTCCGCCGGTCATCCCGGATTCGGACAAGATGCTGCGTGATATCTGTTATAACAAGGCACATTCGATGTACGGAGAGAATCTACCGGAGATCGTTACCGAGCGTCTGGAGCGTGAACTGAACTCCATCATATCCAACGGATTTGCCGTTATGTATATCATTGCACAGAAGCTGGTATGGAAATCGGTGGAAGACGGATATCTGGTAGGTTCCCGTGGTTCTGTTGGATCTTCTTTTGTAGCGACCATGGCAGGAATTACGGAGGTTAATCCGTTAAGCCCGCATTACTATTGTAAGAAATGTCACTACAGTGATTTCGATTCGGAAGAAGTCAGAAAGTTTGCCGGAGGCTGCGGATGGGATATGCCGGACCGGACCTGCCCGGCGTGCGGAGAGAAGCTTACCAAGGACGGCTTCGACATCCCGTTTGAGACATTCCTTGGATTCAAGGGAAATAAAGAGCCGGATATCGACCTGAACTTCTCGGGAGATTATCAGAGTAATGCACATAAATATACCGAAGTCATCTTCGGTGCGGGACAGACGTTCCGTGCCGGAATGGTTGGTACTCTGGCGGATAAGACGGCATTCGGTTATGTCAAGAATTATTATGAAGAACATGGACAGGGCAAGAGAAAATGCGAGATCGACCGTATCGTACAGGGATGTACGGGGATCCGGCGAAGCACCGGTCAGCATCCGGGAGGTATCATCGT
>JBNMJT010000026.1:0-22349 GCA_050873945.1 Dorea sp. | reverse complement strand
GTGCCATACGCTGATCGTATCACCGCCGGGATGTGGAAAGACGACGATGTTAAGAGATCTGATCCGTCAGATATCAGAAGGAAATTCCTGGCTTCCGGGGCTTGCGGTAGGTGTGGTAGATGAACGTTCAGAGATTGGCGGCTGTTATATGGGTGTGGCGCAGAATCATCTGGGGATCCGGACAGATATTCTGGATGGGTGTCCGAAAGCAGAAGGAATGATCATGCTGATCCGTTCGATGGGACCGCAGGTGCTTGCTGTGGACGAGATCGGGACACCGGAAGATGTACATGCCATCGAGTATGCCATGCACTGTGGCTGTAAGATGCTGGCAACCGTACATGCAGAATCAATGGAAGAACTCAGGAAAAAACCATTGTTCAACCGGATGATCGGAGAAGGAAGGTTCGAACGGTATATTTTGCTTGGAAATGATGCGCACGTAGGACAGATTGAAGGGATCTTTGATAACAGGGGAAGTCTTCTGTACAAAGAAATTATGGAAATGGCGAAATGATAAAAGGAATCGGGGCAGTCATGGTCATTCTTGCAGGCGGGGGCTGGGGAATGTTACAGGCTGCAAAAATAGAGGAATGTTACAGACAGATGCGCTACCTGAGAAAACTAATTTTCCGTATCAGAAGTGAGATCCGTTATTCCAGGCAGGTGCTTCCGGAAGCATTTCTGCATGTAGGGAGTGAAGCGCAGGAACCATATAAGATGTGGCTTCTATCTCTGTATGAGCGGCTGGCAAACAGGCAGGGTACAAGTCTGGCAGGGATATGGGAAGAAGAGACGAGAGCAAATCTTCCGGCAACCGGAATTCCGCAGGATATGCTGGAGAGTCTGATCCGCCTTGGAGGAGAATTAGGCACGATTGATATTGAGATGCAGGTAAGGACGCTGGATCTGTATCTGGAACAAATGGAACAGAGAATGGAGGACATGAGAGCGGAACAGAAGGAGAGAATCCGTCTGTACCAGTGCATCGGAGTGACCGGAGGCGTATTTCTGGCAATTATCCTCCTGTAAAACTAGGAGGCAGTATATGAGCGTGAATCTGATATTTAAAATTGCGGCGGTAGGGATTCTTGTATCCATACTTTGCCAGGTGTTAAAACACAGTGGAAGAGAAGAACAGGCATTCTTAACCAGTCTGGCGGGACTTTTGCTGGTATTATTCTGGATCGTGCCGTATATCTATGATCTGTTTGAATCCATCCAGAATCTGTTCTCACTATAAAATGTGTGGTGATATGTTGGAAAGTTTGGGAGAATGTGCTGCACGAGGATGGGAGGCGGAACATATGAGTATGCTGCAGATAGGAGTGCTGGGGGTAGTGGGAGTTCTTCTGGCTTTGCAATTCAAAAGTGGTAAATCCGAATATGGCATCTATATCAGCATCGTTCTTGGTCTGCTGATCTTTGCCTCTTTGATTGGAAAGATCGGACTGATCAAAGATGTGCTGAATGAGGTCAGCAGTGTGACTGGGATTGACAATGCTTATTTGAAGACATTGTGGAAGATTCTTGGGATCACATATGCGGCTGAATTTTCTTCGGCAATCTGCAAAGATGCGGGATACCAGACGATTGCATTACAGATCGAAGTGTTTGCCAAGATTACGATTCTGGTGCTAAGCCTTCCGGTGTTAAGTGCGCTTTTGCAGACGATACGGGGATTTCTGGGATGAGAGTTGGTGTGAAATATAAGAAATTGAATGTAGAAGATAATGTGAGCTGTGATCTGCGATGTGAAAAGAAATGTAAGAAAATGACAGGTGTTTTTATTTGGTATATTTTGGCTTTTTTTCTATTGTTTTTGTCGACGAGAAATGTAGGACTTATATATTGTTATGCAGATGAATTATCTGAGGACAGTTTAAAGAATGGTATTTTAAACAACAATAGTCTGGACAATAAAAATGATACAAAAGAAGATAATACAAAAGAAAATATTGCGGAAGAGGCAGAACAGGAGCAGCAGAGAATAAAAGAAACCATCCTCTCAGAATTCGAATATGGCGAGATCGATGATTCCTTACGGTCACTGTTCCCTGAAAAGCAGGTCGCATTTAAAGAAGTCATATCGAAAGTCTTAACCGGAGATCTAAAGGCATCTGCTAAGCTTCTTTCTGAATTCGCCAGGGAGCAGATACTTTATCTGCTTCAGACGGGAAAAAAGAACCTGATACATATTTTGCTGATTGCAATGATCGCTGCATTCATGAATCAATTCGCAGGCACACTTCAGAACCGGCAGGTAGCAAGCGTCAGCTTTTATCTGATTTACATGTTATTGGCGGCACTGACGGTTGCAGCATTTGATGTGGTTCTTAAGTGGGTAGAATCTGGAATACGGAATATCACTGCTTTTATGGGAGTATTCTATCCGGTCTATTTTCTGGCGGTTGCGGTGGCGAAGGGAAGCGTGACCGGAGTTGCATTTTACAATCTTGTCCTGTTCCTGATCTATGCGGTCGAGATCATAATCGGAAATGTACTGCTGCCGATGGTGAGAGTATACATGATCATCCGCATCCTGAATTTTCTGGGACCGGAAGATATGCTGGGAAAATTATCGGAATTTCTGGAACTGGTCATCCGCTGGACGCTTAAGACAGCACTTGCGTGTGTCATCGGTGCGAACCTGATCCAGGGAATGATAAGTCCTGCAATCGATACGGTGAAAAGAAGCACCGTACTGAAAGGTGCAGAGGCAATCCCGGGAGTAGGCAATCTTCTGGGTGGAATGACGGAAGTTGCGCTTGGAACGGCAGTGCTGGTAAAGAATGGAATCGGGATGGCAGGAGCGGTGATCTGTATTGCCCTGTGTGTCATACCGTTAGTCCAGACCGCGGGAACGGCACTTCTTTATAAGCTTGCGGCTGCCATGATTCAGCCGGTGTCGGATGAACGTGTCACGGGCTGTGTAGAAGCAGTGGGAGAAGGATGCCAGATACTGATGCAGATTGTATTCACCGTGGGAGTGTTATTTCTGCTGACGATCGCAATCGTGGTTGCGGTGACGAATGCATGACCAGAAAGGAGCGGGACAGATGGAGCTTATTTATAACTGGATCTTAAAGTTATCATTTTTTGCAGTGCTTGGAAGTATGATTTTACAGATGCTGCCGGATCATGGGTTTCAAAAATATGTCCGTTTCGTTCTGGGACTGATTCTGACAGCAATGCTGGTTGTGCCGGTACTGGAATTATTTGATAAGAGAACTGCATTTGAAGAAATTTATCGTAACAATGCATATAAGATTCAGATTAATGAACTGGAAGAAAAAAGTCAGAAAGTTCAGGAAGATATTCGCAGGATAGACGGACAGAATGTAGAAAATCAAAGCATAGAAAATTCAGGTACAGGCAGCCGGAATACAGAAGATCAGATACAAAATCCGGATACAGATAAGACTTCAGATGAAAATATAAGCCAGAACAGAAGAATCGAGGTGGGGCAGATTGAAATCGGCAAAGAATCTGAGTGATTCATTTTCAGAAAAATTGGGGAAGTGGAAAAATTTCTCATTTAAAAATCTAAAAAAAGATCAGCTCCTGATTCTGCTTCTTACAGGAATTCTTCTGATGGTAATTGCAGTTCCGGCGGGAAAGACGAAAGAAAATGCTTCGTCCGCATCAGGCAGTAATACAGGAAAAACGGTAAGCGGGACATCCGCCGGAACGGATGAGGAGACATATACTGCTTATCTGGAAGACCGCCTGAGCCAGATCTTATCACAGATTGAAGGAGCGGGGGACGTGAAGGTGATGATCACACTGAAGTCTTCCGCCGAGAAGATTCTGGATAAGGATACGGAATCCGATCAGGAGACGGTGACAGAAGAAGACAGCCAGGGAGGAACCAGACAGTCGTCAAAAGCATCAAAAAAAGAAAGTACAGTGTATGGAAATGACGGTGAAAGCAGCAGTCGGGGAAATGGGTCCCCATATGTAAGTAAGGAATTAAGTCCTGAGATTGAAGGTGTGGTTGTGATCGCAGACGGTGGCGGGAATGCAGTGGTGAAAGAAAATATCAGCAGCGCGGTCCAGGCATTATTTGATATCGAGCCGCATAAGATTAGAATAATGAAAAAGCAGATGAATTAAGAGCAGTGTAAAAAGGACAGGAGGGCATAACATTGAAGAAGATTGCAAAGAAGAATCAGATCGTGATCGCGACACTGGCAGTGATGATCGCAGCCGCAGGGTATATGAATTACTCGGGCAAATTATTTCCGAACAAGACGAAGACACAGGAGACCAATTCCGAACTTGCCAGCAAGGAGCTGCTGGACATTTCCGATGAGGATACTTCTGTGTCATCCGGAGATATCAAAAGTCAGGATGGCGATACCGGCAGCAGTACGGACAGTAATAGCGGAAGTACAGACGATGGAAGTGTAGACGGCACGCCGGGAGAAGCGGTTCTTACGAATGGATCGGTAAGTTCGGTTGCGGCACAGGCGAAGGTGAGCAGAGAACAGGTACGTTCCAAGAATAAAGAGACGTTGCAGAACATTATCGACAATAAAAATCTCAGCGATGCGGAGAAAGAAAAAGCAGTGAACCAGATGGTACAGATGACGGAGATCGCAGAAAAAGAAGCGGCAGCAGAGTCGCTTCTGGCAGCGAAAGGATTTAACGATTCTGTCGTAAGTATCACGGATGACCAGGCAGATGTGATCGTGGGAGCTTCGGAATTAAGTGATGCGAACCGGGCACAGATTGAAGACATCGTGACCAGAAAGACGGGTGTGGCAGCACAGAACATCGTGATCAATCCGGTGAACGCAGATTCGAAGTAACTCGCCGGAAAATAAGGAGAAACGTTGAAAATACAGGAAAAATATATTTGAGCATTTCATAGACATATGTTATACTGACTAATAGTGCCTATAAACGGATATACTATAAATTAGGAGTGTATAATATATGTCACAGATTACGAATGAAGTAAAGAATCAGATAAAGAAAAGAAGAACATTTGCAATTATCTCACATCCCGATGCAGGTAAGACGACACTGACAGAGAAGTTCCTTCTCTACGGAGGTGCGATCAACCAGGCCGGTAGTGTTAAAGGAAAAGCAACTGCAAAGCATGCGGTTTCTGACTGGATGGAAATCGAGAAGGAAAGAGGTATCTCGGTTACTTCTTCTGTACTGCAGTTTAATTATGACGGATACTGTATCAATATCCTGGATACACCGGGACATCAGGACTTCTCGGAGGATACCTACCGTACCCTGATGGCAGCAGATTCTGCGGTCATGGTTATCGATGCATCCAAGGGTGTCGAGGCGCAGACGAGAAAGCTGTTCAAAGTATGTACGATGCGCCATATCCCGATCTTTACATTTATCAATAAGATGGACCGTGAAGCGATGGATACATTTGAACTTCTGGATGATATTGAAAATGAACTTGGAATCGCAACATGCCCGATCAACTGGCCGATCGGTTCCGGCAAAGAGTTCAGAGGTGTATATGACAGAGCAAGCAAAAAGGTAGAAATCTTCTCTGATACCAAAAAAGGAACGACACAGGGAGAAGTGAAGAAGGTAGACATCAATGATCCGGAGATATCATGGCTGATCACTGATGACCAGAGAGTGCAGCTGGAAGAAGAGATTGAACTTCAGGATGGTGCCGGGGCAGAGTTCGATCAGGAGCTGGTAAGTAAAGGAGAACTTTCACCAGTCTTCTTTGGTTCCGCTCTTACCAACTTTGGTGTGGAGACATTCCTCCAGCATTTCCTTCAGATGACGACATCACCGCTTCCGAGAACATCTGACAGAGGTCCGATCGATCCGATGGAAGAAGGAGATTTTTCGGCATTTGTATTCAAGATCCAGGCAAATATGAACAAAGCACACCGTGACAGAATTGCATTTATGCGTATCTGTTCCGGAGAGTTCGAAGCCGGCATGGATGTATATCATATGCAGGGCGGCAAGAAAGTACGACTTTCCCAGCCACAGCAGATGATGGCAAGCGAGCGTAAGATGATCAGTAAGGCTTACGGCGGAGATATCATCGGTGTATTCGATCCGGGAATCTTCTCAATCGGGGATACACTGACGACCGCACAGGACAGATTCACATACGAAGGAATCCCGACATTTGCACCGGAGCATTTTGCACGTGTGCGTCAGGTCGATACGATGAAGAGAAAGCAGTTCATCAAGGGAATCAACCAGATCGCCCAGGAAGGTGCGATCCAGATCTTCCAGGAATACAATACCGGTATGGAAGAGATCATCGTCGGTGTTGTCGGTGTGCTTCAGTTTGATGTATTAAAATACCGTCTGGTGAACGAATATAACGTAGAGATCCGTCTGGAGAATCTGCCGTATGAATATATCCGCTGGATTGAAAATGAAGAAATTGATCTGGATAAACTGACCGGAACTTCAGATATGAAGAAGGTAAAAGATCTGAAGGGACGTCCGCTTCTGTTATTCGTCAACGAATGGAGCATCCGTATGACGGTCGACCGGAACGAAGGTCTGAAACTGACCGAGTTCGGCAGATCATAAAAATCTAACCAGAAATAAAACTCCCGGGGTGACTGGGGGTTTTCAAATGTATATAAGTTTGTTATAATAAAAGACAATGAAAAACCAGACGGGAGGTCTCTGAGAATATGAGTAAAGAAGAAAAGAATACGTATACAATAAAAACAGATGAAAACCTTGGAGAGATCAAGATCGCAGATGAAGTTGTAGCAATCATCGCAGGTCTTGCGGCAATGGAAGTAGAAGGTGTGGCTTCTATGGCAGGCAATGCAACAAGAGAACTGATCAGCAAGCTTGGAATGAAGTCTTTATCCAAAGGTGTAAAAGTAGATGTACTGGATGGAATCGTTACTGTATCACTGGCACTGAATCTGAACTATGGATACAGCATCAAAGACATTACTTCTAAAGTGCAGGAAAAGGTAAAAACTGCAATCGAGAATATGACAGGACTTGAGGTAGCAGATGTGAACATCCGCGTTGCCGGAGTCGAGATACCGGAGGAAGCATAAGTGAAGAGAACAGAGCAGAGAGAGCATATCTTTAAATTAATATTCGGTGCTGATTTTAACGAAGAAGCAGAACACGGAACACAGGCAGAACTATATTTTGAACAGATCGAAGGTGCTTCAGAGAAAGATATGCAGTATATCAGTGAAAAAGCGCAGAAAGTAGTAGAGAAGATTGACGAGATCGATGCAATGATCAATGAGCATACGACAGGATGGAAGACCGGACGTATGAATAAAGTAGATCTTACAATTTTAAGACTTGCAGTCTATGAGATGAAGTGGGACGAGGATGTTCCGACAGGTGTTGCAATCAATGAAGCTGTCAATCTTGCAAAGAAATACAGCAGTGAAGACGGTGCATCATTTGTAAATGGAGTGCTGGCAAAGCTTGCAGATTAATCAGAGGTAGAGAATGGCTCGAAATGTATATACAGTAAAACAGGTGAATGCATATATCAAGAATATGTTCACCCAGGACTTTATGCTGAACCGTATCTATGTGAAGGGAGAAGTCTCTAACTGTAAGTACCACACATCGGGACATATATATTTCTCATTAAAGGATGAGTCCGGAACGATTGCCTGTGTCATGTTTGCGGGGCAGCGAGGCGGGCTCTCTTTTCATATGAGAGAAGGACAGCAGGTGATCGTGCTCGGCTCGGTAAATGTCTATGAAAGATCCGGCTCTTACCAGCTTTATGCAAATGAGATCCGTCTGGACGGGGAAGGTACGCTCTATGAAAAGTACCAGATGCTGAAACAGGAACTGGAAGAGATGGGAATGTTCGCACCGGAATATAAGAAAGCGATTCCGGGCTATGCGAAGCGGATCGGCGTGGTGACTGCACCGACGGGAGCAGCAGTCCGGGATATCATCAATATTTCTTCCAGACGTAATCCATATGTACAGCTGATCCTTTATCCGGCACAGGTGCAGGGAGAAGGAGCGAAAGAGTCCATTGTGCGGGGAATCCGTATGCTGGAGACGAAGGATGTAGATGTGATCATTGTCGGAAGAGGCGGCGGCTCGATCGAAGATCTGTGGGCGTTTAACGAAGAAGAAGTGGCCAGGGAAATCTTTGACTGTACGGTTCCGGTCATATCGGCAGTGGGACATGAGACGGATGTGACGATCGCAGATTACGTGGCGGATCTGCGTGCACCGACACCTTCGGCAGCGGCAGAACTTGCGGTGTGGGATTACAGACAGGTGGAGAATTATCTGGAAGAATGCAGCCTGCGCATGAAACGAAGTGTGGCGGGAACCATCCGTATGAACCGGCTCCGGTTAAAAGAGATGGAGACCAGACTTTCTTATCTGCATCCGCGTCACAAGCTGCAGGAACAGCAGCAGAGACTGGCGGAACTGGAGGATGAACTCCGTCTGTTAATGAATGACCGCGTAAAAGAAGCGAGACACCGTCTGGCGATCCAGATTGAGAAGATGAACGGACTGTCTCCGATCCGGAAGCTGAATCAGGGATTCTCTTATGTAGAAGAGACAGATGGCAGCGTGATAAAAAGTATCCGTCAGGTGAAGAAAGACGATGAGCTGACGGTATATGTGACAGATGGGCTGATACATGCGTCGGTGAAAGATGTGCAGAATAAAACGTATAATAGGATTGAGGAGTATGAAATATAAAAATATAAGACCTGATGGAAAACAGGGAGAGCATTTCATAATATTCGTAAAATAAAACAGACAGGTACCGGGAGAAACAAATGGCAGAAAAAAAAGAACAATCTTTGGAAGACCAGAGCCTTGAGGAGATTTTCTCAAGCCTGGAACAGACGATAAAAGAGATGGAAGACGGAGAGATTTCGCTGGAGGAATCTTTTCAGTTGTATCATCAGGGCATGGATATGCTGAAAGCCTGTAACAGCAAGATCGATAAAGTAGAAAAGAAGATGCTGTTATTAGATGAAGAGGGTGAGGAACATGAATTCTAAAGAAGAATTTACAGTGCAGATGAAAAAGAAAGTAACAGAGATCGAAGAGATCCTGAAAATATATCTTCCGGAGGCGGAAGGATATCAGAAAGTGATCATGGAAGCGATGGAATACAGTCTGATGGCAGGAGGAAAAAGACTGCGTCCGATGCTGATGCGGGAGACCTGCAGACTGTTTGGAGAAGAACCTGCGGCATTACAGCCTTTTATGGCAGCGCTTGAGATGATCCATACATATTCACTGGTGCATGATGATCTTCCGGCGATGGATAATGACGAATACCGCAGAGGCAGAAAGACGACACACATCGTATACGGGGAAGATATGGGAATCCTGGCAGGCGATGCACTGCTGAATTATGCGTTCGAGACAGCATTCCGGGCGTTTGAACAGTCTCCGGAGGACAGCCTTAAGATCGGGCGTGCGCTTACTGTGCTCGGACGAAAAGCCGGTATCTATGGAATGATCGGCGGTCAGGTGATCGATGTCAAAGAGACCGGACATGCGGTTCCGAAGGATGTGCTGGATACCATATACGAACTGAAGACGGGTGCGCTTATAGAATGTGCGATGATGATCGGTGCGATCCTTGGGGGTGCTTCGGATGAAGAAGTACAGAAAATAGAAAAAATTGCACATTACGTAGGTGTTGCATTCCAGATCCAGGATGATATTCTGGATGTGACAAGTACGGAAGAAGTACTTGGAAAGCCGATCCACAGTGATGAGAAGAATCAGAAGACGACTTATGTGACACTTCTGGGAATCGAACAGGCACAGAAGAAAGTGGAAGAATTATCGAATGAAGCAATTGATCTGCTTCATCAGTTTACAGGGGAGAATGCGTATCTGGAACAGTTATTGATACAGCTGATTCACAGAGACAGATAGAGGGGATACCTTGTTATGTTAGAAAGAATTCAAAAAGCAAATGATATAAAAGATCTGAAACCGGAAGAGCTTCCGGAACTGGCACAGGAGATCCGGAAGTTTCTGGTCGAAAAGATCAGTAAAACGGGAGGACATCTGGCATCGAATCTGGGCGTGGTAGAATTTACGATGGCGATGCATCTGGTGTTCGATCTTCCGAAGGATAAGATCATATGGGATGTGGGACATCAATCCTATACACATAAGATCCTGACCGGACGCAAAGACGGGTTTGATGATCTGAGAAAATACGGCGGGATGAGTGGGTTCCCGAAGAGAAAAGAAAGTGCATGCGATGCATTTGACACCGGACACAGTTCCACTTCTATCTCGGCAGGACTGGGATATGTCTGTGCAAGAGATCTGCAGGGAGAAGATTACAGTGTGATCTCGGTGATCGGAGACGGTTCGCTGACCGGCGGAATGGCATATGAAGCGCTGAACAATGCATCCGCACTTAAGAAGAATTTTATCATTGTACTGAATGATAATCATATGTCCATTTCAGAAAATGTGGGTGGAATGTCGGATTATCTGGCAAAACTGCGCACGGCAGATTTTTATACAGATCTGAAAAAAGGTGTGACAAATGTACTGCATAATGTTCCGGTCGTGGGAGATCCGATGATCGAACATATCCGGAAGACCAAGAGCAGCCTGAAACAATTGATCGTTCCGGGAATGTTCTTTGAAGATATGGGGATTACTTATCTGGGGCCAATCCAGGGACATAACATCCCGATGCTGGTACGTGCATTTAAAGAGGCAAGAAAGATCGAGGGGCCGGTATTGCTTCATGTCATTACCAAAAAAGGAAAAGGATATGAACCGGCAGAAGAAAAACCGGACAAGTTCCATGGAATCGGACCATTTCAGGTGGAGACCGGCGAACCGGAAAGCCCGAAAAAGAAGGATTCATACACAGATGTCTTTGGCAAGGTGATGTGTGACGAGGCGGCAAGAAATGATAAGCTGGCAGCGATTACGGCGGCGATGGCGGATGGAACCGGTCTTGCAAGATTCCGGAAGAAATATCCGGACCGCTTCTTTGATGTAGGAATTGCAGAAGAACATGCAGTGACATTCGCAGCGGGACTTGCGGCGGGTGGAATAAAACCGGTATTTGCCGTATATTCATCTTTCTTACAGAGAGCATATGATCAGATGATCCATGATGTGGCATTGCAGAATCTTCCGGTGATGTTCGCGGTAGACCGTGCAGGTCTGGTGGGAAATGACGGTGAGACACATCAGGGTATCTTTGACCTGTCGTATCTGAGCAGTATTCCGAATATGGTTGTGATGTCACCGAAGCATAAATGGGAACTGGCCGATATGGTAAGATTCGGCGTGGCATATGACGGTCCGATCGCCATCCGGTATCCAAGAGGCGGTGCGTGTGATGTCTGTCCGGAATTCCGAAGTCCGGTAGTATATGGAAAGAGTGAGATGTTATACGAAGAACAGGAGATTGCAGTGATCTTTGTCGGACATATGTTTGAAGAAGCACTGGAGGTCAGAGAACGGCTGAAAGAAGCCGGATATCACTGTTCGCTGGTCAATGCACGGTTTGTAAAGCCGCTGGATACAGAGATGCTGGATCACCTGACAGAGCATCACAAACTGATCGTTACGATCGAGGAAAATGTAAAATCCGGCGGATTCGGAGAACATGTAAGTGAGTATCTGATGCGGACGGGTGCGGATGTAAGAGTACAGATCCTGGCACTTCCGGACGATTATGTAGAGCATGGCAATGTAGATGTCCTGCGTAAAGAGACCGGCCTGGATGTAGATTCCATGACAGCACAGATCCGTAAGTTATATGAGACACTATAGAGATGAGATGTTATAGACATAAAACGTGAATGACATAAGATGTTATTGATATGAGACATTACAGATAACAGGAGAGATTATGAAAGAACGATTAGACGTATTACTGGTAAAGAGAAATCTGGCAGCTTCCAGAGAAAAGGCAAAAGCCATCATTATGTCCGGAATCGTATATGTAGACGGACAGAAAGAAGATAAGGCCGGGACTACATTTCCGGAAGAAGCCATGATCGAAGTGCGCGGGCATACGCTTCCGTATGTCAGCCGCGGAGGTCTGAAGCTGGAAAAGGCAATTAAGAACTTTGATGTCAGCGTAGACGGTAAAGTGTGTACAGACGTAGGTTCTTCTACGGGCGGATTCACAGACTGTATGCTGCAGAATGGTGCGGTAAAGGTATTCGCGATCGATGTGGGACGCGGACAGCTTGACTGGAAATTGAGACAGGATCCGCGTGTGGTGTGTATGGAGAAGACGAATATCCGTTACGTGACACCGGAAGATATCGGGGAACCGGTACAGTTCTCATCCATTGATGTATCCTTCATTTCGCTTACGAAAGTGCTGCTTCCGATCCGCAATTATCTGACGGATGACGGACAGATCGTAGCACTGATCAAGCCGCAGTTCGAAGCGGGAAGAGAAAAGGTTGGAAAGAAAGGCGTTGTACGTGAGAAGAGCACACATATAGAAGTCATTCATAAAGTAATCGACTATGCAATGTCTATCGGATTTGAAGTACTGAATCTGGAGTTCTCTCCAATCAAGGGACCGGAAGGCAATATCGAATATCTGGTCCACTTACAGAAATGTGAAGCGACTGACAGGATCTCGCCGGAGATCGATGTCGAAAAGACAGTAGATCAGTCATTTGCTACACTTGCGAAAGGTTAGAGGCAGATGTTAAAAAAGTTTTGGATCGTTACCAATGATGGGAAAGACACGAATCATGCGGTGACGGGAAAAGTAAAAGAACTGTTGGAGATAGCCGGAAGAAGCTGTGTACTGTGTGAAAAGGATGCGGAAAAGAATATTATCAGGGAACGGATCCCGGACATGATCGACTGTGCGATCGTGATCGGCGGGGACGGCAGCCTGATCGAAGTGGCAAGAACACTCTGGAAAAGAGATGTCCAGATCCTGGGTATCAATATGGGAACACTTGGGTATCTTACGGAAGTAGAAGTGAGTAATCTGGAGGAAGATATCACGCAGATGCTGCGGGGTGATTATCTGTATGAAGAACGCATGATGCTGGAAGGAAGATTTCCGGATGGAAAAAAAGATGTTGCGTTGAATGATATCGTCGTGTCACGAAGAGGCGATGATCTGCGCATTATTTATTTCAAATTATTCGTGAACGGCGAACTTCTGAATTCCTACGAAGCGGATGGAATCATCATATCCACACCGACCGGATCTACTGCATATAACCTGTCGGCCGGAGGCCCGATCGTAGAACCGACAGCGTCGCTTACCGTGATCACACCGATCTGTTCTCATGCATTGAACACAAGAAGTATTGTCCTCTCTTCGGACGATGAGATTGTGATCGAGATCGGGGAAGGACGCAGAGGCAATACAGAGAAAGTACTGGTTACATTTGACGGTGCGACGAGTATGCCGCTTCAGACGGGAGACAGGCTGGCGATCTGCAAGGCGAAAGAGACGACGAAGATCATGAAGATCAATAAAATCAGTTTTTTGGAAATATTACGGAAAAAGATGAAGGGAAATTGATGAGATGAAAGTAAACAGACATGCGAAGATCATAGAACTGATCAACAAATATCACATTGAAACGCAGGAAGAACTGGCAGAATACCTGAATCAGGAAGGATTCAAGGTTACACAGGCAACGGTATCCAGAGATATCCGTGACCTGAAGCTTACAAAGATACCGTCAGAGAACGGCAAGCAGAGATATGCGCTGCATCAGCATCACGAGAATGGAATGAGTGAGAAATATATCCGTGTCTTAAGAGAAGGATATCTGTCCATGGATATGGCACAGAACATTCTGGTGATCAAGACAGTTGCGGGAATGGCAAGTGCGGTATGTGCGGCACTGGATGCAATGAAATGGAATGAGATTGTCGGAAGCATTGCCGGAGATGACACGATCATGTGCGCGATCCGAAGCGTGGATGATACGGTGAAGGTAATGGACAAGATCAGCAAGATTATCTTATAGGAGGATGCATGTTACAATATTTGCATGTGAAAAACCTGGCTTTGATCGATGAGATTGAAGTGGAGTTCGGCAGAGGGCTGAACATATTAACTGGAGAGACCGGTGCCGGGAAGTCGATCATTCTTGGCTCGGTCAATCTTGCTCTTGGCGGAAGATATACGAAGGATATTCTCCGTCAGGGAACAAGATATGGACTGGTAGAACTGACATTTTCGGTGGAAAATGAGCGGCAGGTCCGCAGATTAAAAGAACTGGATATTTACCCGGAAGATGGGTTTATTACGCTGCAGAGAAGGCTGATGGAAGGAAGAAGTGTCAGCAAGATCAATGGGGAGACCGTACAGATGGCGACGCTTAAGGCGGTATCATCCATTCTGATCGATATTCACGGACAGCACGAACACCAGTCCCTGCTTTATAAGAAGAATCATCTGACGATCGTTGATGCGTTCGCAGGAGAAGAGACGAAAAAGCAGAAAGAAAAAGTAGCAGAGATGTGGCGGCTGTATAAAGAAAAATTAAAAGAACTGTCGGAAGCAGGAGCAGATGAATCCGAACGGGCAAAGGAACTGGCTTTTCTACGGTTTGAAGTCGATGAGATCGTACAGGCAGAATTAAAAGAACATGAAGATGAAGAACTGGAGACACTTTACCGCCGTATGTGCAATGGAAAGAAGATTGCCGAGAGTGTTACGGAATGTTATCAGTATACGAGTGAAGACGGGGAAAGTGCGAGCGAAAAGCTTGGAAGAGCACTCCGGGCACTGGCAGAATCTGCCGATTCCGATGAGCAGCTTTCACAGTTATATACCCAGCTTGCGGATGTAGATAATCTGCTGAATGATTTTAATCATGAACTGGCAGAGTATCAGAAAAACTGTGAATTCTCGGATGAGGAATTCTATGAGACGGAGAAACGTCTGAACGAGATCAATCATCTGAAAACGAAGTACGGGAATTCTTATGAAGAGATCATGAGGTACTGTAAGAAACAGGAAGAGCGGATCGAGATCCTGGAAAATTATGATGCATATATGCAGGAACTGAAGGCATCCTGTGAGCAGATGGAACAGAAATATCTGGAACTGGCCGGGAAGCTGTCGGCACTTCGAAAGAAGAAAGCGAAAATGCTGGAAAAGAAGATCCAGAAAGGGCTTGAGGATCTGAATTTTGAACAGGTACAGTTTGAGATCCATTTTGCGGAAAAGAAGGAATATTCCAAAGACGGTATCGATGATGTGGAATTCCGTATTTCCCTGAATCAGGGACAGCCGGTGAAGCCGTTGACAGAAGTGGCTTCCGGCGGGGAACTTTCCAGAATTATGCTGGCGATCAAAGCAGTAATGGCAGACAAAGATGAGATCGAGACACTGATCTTTGACGAGATCGATGTCGGAATCAGCGGGCGTACTGCACAGAAGGTTTCAGAAAAGATGGCGCTGATCGGAAAGGGACATCAGGTCATCTGTATTACACATCTGGCGCAGATCGCAGCTATGGCGGATCAGCATTTCCTGATTGAAAAGAAGACAGAAGATGCGGTGACACGTACGCATATCTATCCATTGGATGAAGAAAGGTCCGTGGAAGAACTGGCAAGAATCTTAGGCGGTGCCAAGATTACAGATACGGTGATGCAAAGCGCCAGAGAGATGAAAAATCTGGCATTGCAGATGAAATAAAAAGCATAAGAGATACCGAGTATTTTTTTGAAAATACCACATACTAAGACAGACATTTGTAAAAGAGTGTCTGTTTTTTTGTACATACGCTTTGCGGATGAAAGATAAGATAGGGGTGTGGAAGATGAGAAAATACTGGTATCGCAGATGCCTGATCGTGGTGCTTGTACTGTCTGTCCTTTGTTATACAGGATACACAGTCAGGGAGCGGCAGGAACAGGGAAGAAAAGAAGAAGTAAGTGCAGACACCGTGTCCTCGGATACCGTGATCCCGGGAGGGATGCCGATCGGAATCTATCTGGAGACAGAAGGTGTCATGGTGCTCGGAACGGAGAAGATTACCGGACCGGACGGGGAACGGCTGGAGCCGGCCAGACATCTGGTAAAGACAGGGGATTATATTGTGGAATGCAACGGAACAAAGATCACCGATAAAAAGAAACTGCAGGATACTTTGAAAAAGCTGGACGCAGAAGAAGTGATCCTGAAACTCCGGAGAAATTCCGGATATCTGGATGTAAAGATAAAGCCGGTACGGAATAAAAAGAATCAGTATATGCTTGGAATCTGGGTAAGGGATAATGCACAGGGGCTTGGCACCGTGACATTTCTGAATGCCGACAGCCGCTATGGGGCGCTGGGACATGGAATCCATGATACAGATACGAACACTTTGATGGAGATCAGGGACGGAAGAGTCTATGAGACCAGCATCCGCAGTATCCAGAAAGGAACAGGAGGGGAACCCGGCGGGATCGAAGGAATCATTGTATATAACCGGTATAATGTTCTGGGGACCATTGACAAAAATACAGACTGCGGGATATTCGGAACGCTTGACCGTACAGACAATCTGTTCCAGAATACAGATCCGGTCAGTGTTATGCCGACAGATGAGATCAAAAAAGGAGATGCAGTTATCCGGTGCTGCGTAGAAGGAAAAGTAAAAGAATACAAGATTCGTATAACAAAAATTGACAAACATACGAAAGAAGAAAATAAAGGTCTGGAGATCGAAGTGACAGATCCCGAACTCCTTGAGATTACAGGCGGAATCATACAGGGAATGTCCGGAGCACCCATCCTTCAGGACGGAAAATTCGCCGGTGCGGTCACCCATGTATTCGTCAATGATCCGGCGAAAGGATATGGGATTTTTATCGAAAACATGCTGAAATATGTAGAATAATCAGAATATTGTCGATGCAGGTCATGTTTTTACGACAGCATTTTCTTGTTCGGAAATTACGGGAAATATATAATAAAACTCGACATAATTATTAAGGGACAAGGAGGCATAACGTAAAATGAGAGAAGTTAATGTAGCAATCGCTGACGACAATGAGAGAATTTTGGATATGTTGGGTGAAATCATAGAGCAGGATCATGATCTGAATCTGATCGGCAAAGCCAATAACGGAGAAGATATTTACCACCTGATCAAAGAGAAGAAGCCGGATGTAGTATTACTGGATCTGATCATGCCGAAACTGGACGGTTTAAGCGTGATGGAAAAGGTAAATGCAGACGAACAGATCACCAAACGTCCGGAATTTATCATCGTAACGGCTGTCGGACAGGAACGGATTACAGAAGATGCCTTCCGAAAAGGAGCAAGTTACTATGTGATGAAACCATTTCACAATGATATGATCTTAAGCCGGATCAAAGACGCCGGAAAAGGGGAGAGACGGAATCATTCTGAAACAGGAAACGGAAATACAGTACAGAAAAAGCCGGAATATAACCTGGAGACGAGGGTGACAGATATGATCCATGAGATCGGAATACCGGCGCACATCAAAGGCTACCATTACCTGAGGGATGCGATCATCATGGCGGTGGACGATATGGATGTATTAAATGCGATCACAAAGGTCCTCTATCCGACGATCGCCAAGATGCATCAGACGACGGCGAGCAGGGTAGAAAGAGCAATCCGTCATGCGATCGAAGTTGCATGGAGCAGAGGAAAACTGGATACACTGGATGAACTCTTCGGATATACGGTAAGCAACGGAAAAGGGAAGCCGACGAATTCGGAATTTATCGCACTGATCGCAGACACGATCCGTCTGGAAAATAAAAACCGATAAACAACCCTTTTATTCTGAATAAAAATACGTTATAATGATAAAGTATTCTAAGGTTGGGAGGGAAATGCAATGAAGAAAATATTATTTGCGGCATCTGAGTCAGTCCCATTTATCAAAACAGGAGGACTTGCCGATGTTGTCGGATCATTACCGAAATATTTTGATAAAGAAAAATACGATGTGCGCGTAATGCTTCCAAAGTATATGTGCATGAAAGACGAATGGAAAGAAAAACTTCAGTATCACACACATTTTTATATGGACCTGAACTGGAGAAAACAGTATGTTGGCGTTCTTGAAATGGAATACGACGGAATTAAGTTTTATTTTATAGATAACGAATATTACTTTAACGGATATGCACCATACGGTGATATGTATGCGGATATTGAGAAATTCGCATTCTTCTCAAAGGCTGTATTAAGTGCACTTCCGCTGATCGATTTCAGACCAGACATCATTCACTGCCACGACTGGCAGACAGGACTGGTTCCGATCTATCTGGATAATTTCAGATATGGCAATGAATTTTACCGTGGAATCAAGACAGTGATGACCATACATAACCTGAAGTTCCAGGGAACATGGGATCCGAAGCGTGTCAGAGACATTACCGGATTACCACAGTATTATTTCGCACCGGATAAGCTGGAAGCATATAAGGATGCAAACTACCTGAAGGGTGGAATCGTATATGCAGACAGAGTAACAACGGTAAGTAACTCTTATGCAGAAGAGATCAAGACTCCATTCTACGGAGAAAAACTGGATGGGCTTATGAATGCAAGAGCAAACTGCCTGTCTGGAATTGTAAACGGAATTGATTATGAAGATTATAATCCGCTGACAGACAATAAGATCGAGAGAAATTATGATGTCAGCAATTTCCGCAAAGAGAAGATCAAGAATAAGATCGCACTTCAGAAAGAACTGGGTCTGGAAGAAAACCAGAAGACTATGATGATCGGTGTAGTATCCAGACTGACAGATCAGAAAGGATTCGACCTTGTTGCTTATGTAATGGATGAGTTGTGCCAGGATGCAGTACAGATCGTAGTGCTCGGTACAGGTGAAGAGCAGTATGAGAATATGTTCCGTCATTTCGCATGGAAATATCCTGGAAAAGTATCTGCAAACATTTATTATTCTGAAGCAATGTCTCATAAGATCTATGCATCCTGTGATGCATTCCTTATGCCGTCACTGTTTGAGCCATGCGGACTCAGCCAGTTGATGAGCCTGCGTTACGGAACTGTTCCGATCGTACGTGAGACAGGCGGACTGAAAGATACAGTAGAACCATACAATGAGTATGAGAAGACCGGTACAGGATTCAGCTTCATGAACTACAATGCACATGAGATGCTGGCAACTGTACGTTATGCTGAGCAGATCTATTATGACAAGAAACGTGACTGGAACAAGATCGTAGAACGTGCCATGAACAAAGACTTCTCATGGAAAAATTCTGCAAAACAGTATGAAGAGTTATACGAAGGAATGTAAAAACTGACTAAAGGAGAAAGACAGAATAATATGAAAATCAGTGATATATTAGTAGAAAAGACACCCCATCTTTCTTTTGAGGTATTTCCTCCGAAGACAGATGCCGCATATGAAGGTGTATTGAAGGCAACAGAGGCAATTGCAGAACTGAAACCGTCATATATGAGTGTTACCTATGGTGCGGGCGGCGGTACAAGTAAGAATACCGTAAAGATTGCATCACATATCAAGGATAAATATGATGTACCAAGCCTTGCACATCTTACTTGTGTATCATCTACAAAAGAAGAAGTACATCAGGTAATCGATCAGTTAAAGGCAGCAGGAATTGAGAATATCCTTGCACTCAGAGGGGATATCCCGAAAGAGAGCGAGTTCCCGCTTCCGAATCATTATCAGTATGCCTATGAACTGATCCAGGATATCAAGAGCCAGGGAGACTTCTGTATCGGAGCTGCATGCTATCCGGAAGGACATGTAGAGTCCGAACATAAGAAAGATGATATTGCACATCTGAAACAGAAAGTAGACTGTGGTGTAGATTTCCTGACAACACAGATGTTTTTTGATAACAACATCCTTTATAATTTCCTCTACAGAGCGAGAGAAAAAGGTGTTACCGTTCCGGTAATTCCGGGAATCATGCCGGTAACAAATGCCAGCCAGGTCAAGAGAATCCTGTCTATGTCCGGAACCAACCTTCCGGAGAGATTCAAAGCAATCGTAGACCGTTTCGGAGATAATCCGAAAGCAATGCAGCAGGCAGGTATTGCGTATGCGACAGATCAGATCATCGACCTGTTCGCAAACGGCATCAATCATGTTCACGTATATTCTATGAACAAACCGGAAGTTGCTGCAGCAATCCAGGTAAATCTTTCAGAGATTCTGAATAAATAGAGGAAGCAAAATGGACGCAAGAACGAAAGAAGCAATTCGTTACTTGGGATATGGCAGACATGCGGTAGATGATCATACGCTGGCACTTGTAGAAAGCTGTTTTGAAGAGCTTTCCCATGTGGCGTGTGGCAGGATCGTCTATCGCATTTTTGAATTGGAATTCCCGGAGAACGAAAGAATTCTATTAGGAAATCTGGATATCCACAGTAAAAATCTGTACAAAAACCTGACGGGCTGTAAAAAAGCAGTGCTGCTTGGTGCGACGCTCGGACCGAAAGTAGATCTGCTGCTTCGGAAATATTCCATCGGGGATATGGCAAGAGTCGTAACGCTTCAGGCGTGTGCGGCCGCTATGCTGGAAGAATATCTGGATGAATGGCAGAGTGGTCTGGAAGAGGAGATGCGGAAAGACGGTTACTATATCAGACCGAGGTTCAGCCCGGGATATGGGGACTTTGATATTGCGCATCAGGATATGATATTGCGGATGCTGGATGCAGCGAAGAAGATTGGTCTGACACTTACCGGCGGCAATATGCTGACACCGTCAAAATCGGTGACTGCAGTGATCGGACTCAGTGAGACAGAGACATCCTGTCATATCAAAGGATGTGAAGTGTGTCAGAAGAAGGACTGCGCATATCGCAGGTCATAAGATACAAGAAAAGGATAGGAGCAGACAGATGTTATTAGAACGACTGGGAAAAGAATTATTATACTTTGACGGCGGTATGGGAACACTTCTGCAGTCAAAGGGATTACAGCCGGGAGAACTTCCGGAAGTCTGGAATCTGGAGCATGCAGAAGAGATCGTTGATATCCATAAAGCGTATTTCGAAGCCGGCAGTGATATCGTGCTGAGTAATACATTTGGTGCTAATGCGATCAAATTCCATGATTCCAAGTATGGACTGAAGGAAATCGTAACAGCCGGGATCCAGAATGCGAAAAAAGCAGCAGAGCTTGGTGTGCACGATGGAAGAACGACTTATGTGGCACTGGACGTAGGTCCGACCGGTAAGTTATTAAAACCAATGGGGGATCTTTCTTTTGAAGATGCATATGAGGCATTTAAAGAGACCATGATCTATGGAGAAGAAGCAGGAGCAGACCTGATCCATATCGAGACCATGAGTGACAGTTACGAAGTGAAAGCAGCAGTACTTGCAGCAAAAGAGAATACGTCACTTCCGGTATTTGCAACCATGATCTTTGATGAAAAGGGAAAACTCCTGACAGGAGGAGATGTCCCGGCAGTGGTTGCCATGTTGGAGGGACTCCGTGTGGATGCGCTTGGAATCAACTGTGGGATGGGACCGGAGCAGATGCTTCCGATCCTGGAGGATATTCTGAAATATGCATCGGTTCCGATCATCGTAAAACCGAATGCGGGACTTCCAAAGCAGCGTGACGGAGAAGTCTATTATGACGTAGAACCGGAACAGTTTGCCGGATATATGGCAAAGATCGTAGAGATGGGAGCCCATGTGATCGGCGGATGCTGTGGAACAACACCTGCACATATCCAGAAGATGGTTGAGACAACCAGAGGAATGAGTGTGAAGCCGGTAACAAAGAAAGATATCACAATGGTATCTTCTTACGGACATGCGGTCATTCTTGGCGGCAAGCCGATGATCATCGGAGAGAGAATCAATCCGACCGGTAAGAAGAAATTCAAACAGGCATTAAAAGACCACGATATGGATTATATCCTGAAAGAGGGGATTACGCAGCAGGATAAGGGAGCACATATTCTGGATGTCAACGTAGGACTTCCGGATATAGACGAACCGGCGATGATGAAAGAAGTCATCATGGAGCTTCAGAGCGTATCCAGCCTGCCGCTTCAGATCGATACCGTTGATATCACAGCAATGGAAGCGGCAATGCGTATCTATAACGGTAAGCCGATGGTGAACTCCGTAAATGGAAAACAGGAAAATATGGATGCTGTCTTCCCGCTTATCAAGCGTTACGGAGGTGTTGTGATCGGTCTTACAATCGACGAGGACGGAATCCCGGCAACGGCAGACGGAAGAGTCCGTGTGGCAGGAAAGATCATCGAAGAAGCGAAGAAATATGGCATTGACAAAAAGGACATTGTGATCGATGTGCTGGCGATGACGATCAGTTCCGAGCCGGAAGGAGCCAAGGTCACTCTGGAAGCACTGAAGAAAGTCAGAGAGACTTACGGCGTATGCACGGTACTTGGT
>JBNMJT010000025.1:0-22396 GCA_050873945.1 Dorea sp. | reverse complement strand
TTCCATTCATCAACTTCTTCGATGGATTCCGTACATCACACGAGATCCAGAAGATTGAGACATGGGATTATGAAGATCTGAAAGATCTGGTAGATATGGACGCAATCGATGCATTCAGAAATCATGCACTGAATCCAAATCACCCATGCCAGAGAGGTTCAGCTCAGAACCCGGATATCTTCTTCCAGGCAAGAGAAGCATGTAACCCATACTACGATGCTATGCCAGCTATCGTTCAGGAGTACATGGATAAAGTTAACGAGAAGATCGGAACAGACTACAAACTCTTCAACTACTACGGAGCAGCAGATGCAGAGAAAGTTATCATCGCTATGGGTTCTGTATGTGACACAATCGAAGAGACAATCGATTACTTAACAGCAGCTGGGGAAAAAGTTGGTGTTGTTAAGGTTCGTCTTTACAGACCATTCTGTGCACAGGCATTAATTGATGCAATTCCTGACACAGTAAAATACATCAATGTACTTGACAGAACAAAAGAACCAGGAGCTCAGGGAGAGCCATTATACCTGGACGTTGTTTCTGCATTAAAGGGATCTAAGTTCGACGCAGTACCGGTTAACGGCGGACGTTACGGATTAGGATCTAAAGATACAACACCTGCACAGATCGTTGCAGTATTCAACAACGCAGACAAAGAAAGATTCACAATCGGTATCAACGATGATGTTACAAATCTTTCACTTGAAGTTGGTGCACCACTGGTTACAACACCGGAAGGAACAATCAACTGTAAGTTCTGGGGACTTGGAGCTGACGGTACTGTAGGAGCTAACAAGAACTCTATCAAGATTATCGGTGACAATACTGACATGTATGCACAGGCTTACTTCGACTATGACTCTAAGAAGTCTGGTGGTGTTACAATGTCTCACCTGCGTTTCGGTAAGAAGCCAATCAAATCTACTTACCTGATCCACAAGGCTAACTTTGTAGCATGTCACAACCCATCTTATGTAAATAAATACAACATGGTTCAGGAATTAGTTGATGGAGGAACATTCCTTCTGAACTGCTCTTGGGACATGGAAGGTCTTGAGAAACATTTACCAGGACAGGTAAAAGCATTCATCGCTGATCACAACATCAAGTTCTACACAATTGATGGTATCAAGATCGGTAAAGAGATCGGACTTGGCGGACGTATCAATACAGTCCTTCAGTCAGCATTCTTCAAACTGGCATCTATCATTCCGGAAGAAGAAGCAATTGATCTGATGAAGAAAGCTGCAAAAGCTACTTACGGAAGAAAAGGTGACAAGATCGTACAGATGAACTACGATGCTATCGACGCCGGTGCTAAACAGGTAGTTGAGATCGAAGTTCCGGAATCTTGGAAATCTTGTGAAGACGAAGGATTATTCACACCAGAAGTTAAGGGTGGAAAAGACGATGTTGTAGCATTCGTTAAGAACATCCAGGCTAAGGTTAATGCTCAGGAAGGAAATACTCTGCCAGTATCTACATTTACTGACTATGCAGATGGATCTACACCATCAGGTAGTGCAGCATATGAGAAACGTGGTATCGCAGTAGATATCCCTGTATGGCAGTCAGAGAACTGTATCCAGTGTAACCGTTGTGCATACGTTTGCCCACATGCAGTTATCCGTCCGGTAGCACTTACAGAGGACGAGCTTGCAAAAGCTCCAGAAGGAACAAAAGCTATCGATATGATCGGTATGCCGGGAATGAAATTCACTATGACTGTATCAGCTTATGACTGTACAGGATGTGGATCTTGTGTAAACGTTTGTCCAGGTAAGAAGGGTGAAAAAGCTCTTGTTATGGCAAACATGGAAGAAAATGCAGCAGAGCAGGATATCTTTGATTTCGGACGTGAGATCGAGGTTAAACCAGAAGTTGTTGCTAAATTCAAACCAGAGACAGTTAAGGGAAGCCAGTTCAAACAGCCATTACTTGAGTTCTCAGGAGCTTGTGCAGGTTGTGGAGAAACACCTTATGCAAAACTGATCACACAGTTATTCGGTGACAGAATGTACATCGCTAATGCAACAGGATGTTCTTCAATCTGGGGTAACTCTTCACCGTCTACACCATACACAATGAACTCTAAGGGACAGGGACCTGCATGGTCTAACTCACTGTTCGAAGACAACGCAGAGTTTGGATATGGTATGTTACTTGCTCAGAAAGCAATCAGAAAGAGACTGAAAGAAGAAGTTGAAACTGTTGCAGCATCAGAGCAGGCTTCAGCAGAGGTTAAGGCAGCTTGCCAGGAATACCTCGATACATTTACATGTGGTGTTACAAACGGAGATGCTACAGACAAATTAGTTGCAGCATTAGACGGATGTGACTGCGATACATGCAAAGACATCGTTAAGAACAAAGACTTCCTCGCTAAGAAATCTCAGTGGATCTTCGGTGGTGACGGATGGGCTTATGATATCGGATTCGGTGGAGTTGACCACGTATTAGCAAGTGGTGAAGACATCAACATCATGGTATTCGATACAGAGGTTTACTCTAACACAGGTGGACAGTCTTCTAAGGCTACTAAGACTGGTGCTACAGCTCAGTTCGCAGCAGGCGGAAAAGAGACGAAGAAGAAAGACCTTGCAAGCATGGCTATGAGCTACGGATATGTATACGTTGCACAGATTGCTATGGGTGGAGACTTCAACCAGACTGTAAAAGCAATTGCAGAGGCTGAGGCTTATCCAGGACCATCTCTGATCATTGCATACGCTCCATGTATCAACCATGGTATCAAGAAGGGTATGAGCAAAGCTCAGACAGAGGAACAGTTAGCAGTAGAATGCGGATACTGGAACAACTTCAGATTCAATCCTGCAGCTGAAAAGGGAAGCAAGTTCACTCTTGACAGCAAACAGCCTAAGGAAGAAGATTACCAGGCATTCCTTGACGGAGAAGTTCGTTACAATGCTCTTAAGAGAGCTAATCCGGAAAAGGCTGCAAGACTCTTCGCTAAGAATGAGGCAGAGGCTATGGAAAGATACGATTACCTGTCTAAACTGACAGACCTTTACAAAGTAGAGGACTAATCGTAATCTGATTTGGCAATCGAATAGTATAAATCATGACTCCCGTAGATCCGAAAGGACTACGGGAGTTTTGTATCGCCATGCGTTCGGAAGAAACGGTAAATGCGTCTGCCCATGCACTGTATTGACAAATCCGGCAAAAAATGATAAAAATATTGTTATATGAATAATGAGACTAGATAGAGGCGCAGGTTTCATCAGTAGAGCAGAACAACGGATAAAGGGAGATCGGTTCTGTTTGAAAGGGAAAACTGCCGAAGGAAGAGATCATCCCTTAAGAGTTATACTCGAGATATACTTCCTGGGACGCAGCAGAATATGCTGCGGACTGTCACTTCAGTAAGTGGAGCGCTATCGGAGTATATAGAAGATATAAGAACTGAAAATGTGTAAGCTGCATTTTTAAGTAATATATGGGACATAACAAAGAGTTGAATGACGTGAAAGCATGAAAGACAACTGTCCAACTTATAAGATGATATATGCCATGAGCAATCCACGCAAAGGAATTGTTCATGGTATTTTTTTATATTTAAAATTTAAATATGCAAAAGAATCCGCCGGTGGCGGGTTTTTGCATAGACAAAACGAAGGAGAGAGAGTTATGAGAAAAAGAAAAAAATTACTCTTTGTAGTACTTACCTGCCTCATGATCCTTGCATGTAGTGCGGTCACCGTATTTGCAGCAGACGGCGGGAAAGAGTATGTGCCAAAGATGTATGCATCATTCTGGGCACTGGTACCGCCGATCGTGGCAATTGGTCTGGCACTGATCACAAAAGAAGTATACAGTTCACTGTTCGTAGGAATTGCGATCGGAGGAATCTTCTGGTCCAATTTTCATGCGGAGAAGGCGGTTCTGCATGTGTTCGAGGATGGAATTGTCGGTGTGCTGACGGACAGTTATAACATGGGAATTCTGGTATTCCTGGTGATTCTGGGAATTATGGTCTGCATGATGAACAAGGCCGGAGGCTCGGCAGCATTCGGACGCTGGGCAAGTATCCACATCAAGACCAGAGTGGGAGCACAGCTTGCGACGATCGTGCTTGGAATACTGATCTTCATTGATGACTATTTTAACTGTCTGACGGTTGGAAGTGTAATGCGTCCGATCACAGATAAGCACAACGTATCCCGTGCAAAACTGGCGTATCTGATCGATGCGACGGCAGCACCGGTATGCATCATTGCACCGATCTCATCATGGGCAGCGGCAGTAACCGGATTCGTAAAAGGAGAAGATGGATTTTCAATCTTCATGCGTGCGATCCCATATAACTATTATGCGTTACTTACGATTCTTGCGATGGTTCTGATCGTAGTGCTTAAGATTGATTATGGCCCGATGAAATTACATGAGGATAATGCAGTAAAAGGCGATATCTATACAACACCGGACAGACCGTATGCCAATGCAGAGAATGAGATCGTAGAGGAAAAAGGAAAGGTGATCGATCTGGTATTTCCGATTCTGGTTCTGATTGCCTGCTGTATTGCCGGAATGCTCTACACAGGAGGATTCTTCAGTGGTACAGGATTCGTCAAAGCGTTTTCAGCCAGTGATGCATCGGTAGGTCTGATGCTCGGAAGCTTCTTTGCCATGGTAGTTACAGTTGTATTTTATGCAGTCAGAAGAGTATTGAAGTTCCGTGAATCTATGGAATGCATTCCGGAGGGATTCAAGGCGATGGTACCTGCAATCCTGATCCTGACATTTGCCTGGACATTAAAGGCAATGACAGACAGTCTTGGAGCAGCAGAATACGTGGCAAATGTAATGCAGTCAGCAGCAGGCGGCTTACTGAACTTCCTTCCTGCAATCATCTTCCTGGTAGGATGTTTCCTTGCATTTGCAACAGGAACATCATGGGGAACATTCGGAATCCTGATCCCGATCGTAGTAGCAGTATTCCAGGGAACGAATGAGACAATGATGATCATCTCTATCTCAGCTTGTATGGCGGGAGCTGTATGCGGAGACCATTGTTCACCGATTTCGGATACAACGATTATGGCATCGGCGGGAGCACAGTGTAATCATGTCAACCATGTGACAACACAGCTGCCTTATGCGGCTACGGTTGCTGTTGTATCATGCATTACTTATGTGATCGCAGGATTTGTACAGAATGCGGTAATCTGTCTTCCAATCGGCATGGTGCTTCTGGTAGTGGCACTGCTGATTATGAAGAAGAGAACAGAAAGCCATTCATAAAATGTAATATTTATAAAATTAATAAAGACAATAAAAGCTCTGAAGAATCTTTGAGACAAAAGTTTCTTCAGAGTTTTTTTGATCGATATGTGTTTGAAAGAAGTTGCCGGCAGCAGGCTCTCTCGCTATTTTAGAAAAAGGTTATAAAAGGATGAAGCTTTCTGGATGCAGAATGGCAGGAAAGGTGTTATAATATCTTGCATGAGTGGCTAATATTCCGGTAAAGATAACGAGTAAAAGAAGTAGAAATATATTGATATTCAATCGTATTTTCGAAAAGGGAATATTGCAGACGAAAGGAGAACAATAGAATTCATGAGTGTAAAAGACTTAAGTGCTTACGAATTAGTAAAAGAAGAAGAGTTAAAAGGGATTAAGTCCCATGGAATGCTGTTAAAGCATAAAAAGAGCGGGGCAAGAATCTTATTAATAGAAAATGATGATGAAAATAAAGTATTCAATATCGGATTCCGTACACCGCCGTCAGACAGTACCGGTGTTCCACACATTATGGAGCATTCTGTGTTATGTGGTTCGAAGAATTTCCCTGCGAAGGATCCGTTTGTAGAACTGGTGAAAGGATCACTGAATACATTTTTAAATGCAATGACTTACCCGGACAAGACAGTTTATCCGGTAGCAAGCTGCAATGATAAGGACTTCCAGAATCTGATGCATGTGTATATGGATGCGGTATTTTATCCGAATATTTACCAGCATGAAGAGATTTTCCGTCAGGAAGGCTGGAGCTATAAGATGGATTCTATGGAGGATGACCTGGCTTATAATGGTGTTGTATATAACGAGATGAAGGGAGCATTCTCTTCACCGGAAGGTGTGCTGGACAGAGTGGTATTGAATACATTGTTCCCGGATACATCGTATGCGAATGAATCCGGCGGGGATCCGGAGGTGATTCCGGAGCTTACGTATGAACAGTTCCT
The DNA here is from genome assembly GCA_050873945.1 of Dorea sp. GTDB lineage: Bacteria > Bacillota > Clostridia > Lachnospirales > Lachnospiraceae > Dorea_A. The sequence goes on along the minus strand of JBNMJT010000025.1, from coordinate 16,184 downwards.
TGACTTCCACAGAAGATATTATCATCCGTCCAACAGCTACATTTACCTGTATGGAAATATGGATATGGAAGAGAAGCTGAACTGGTTAGATCAGGAATATCTGAGCAAATTCGACTATGCGCCGGTTGATTCCAAGATCCGTTATCAGGAACCATTTACCGAAGTGATCGAAAAAGAGATGCCATATTCCATAGCAAGCGATGAATCGGAAGAAGATAATACTTACATTTCTTATAATAAAGTAATCGGAACAAGCCTGGATGAGAAGTTGTATCTGGCATTTGAAGTTCTGGATTATGCACTGTTATCTGCACCGGGAGCACCGCTTAAGAGAGCACTGACAGATGCAGGTATCGGTAAAGACATCATGGGCTCTTATGACAACGGAATCTATCAGCCGATCTTTTCTGTAATTGCGAAGAATGCTAACGTAGAACAGAAAGAAGCATTTGTTAAAGTAATTGAAGATACATTAAAAGATATCGTGGAACATGGAATGGATCAGAAAGCGCTCGAAGCCGGAATTAATTACAATGAATTCCGTTACAGAGAGGCTGATTTCGGAGGCTATCCAAAGGGACTGATGTACGGACTTCAGATCATGGACAGTTGGTTATACGATGACGAGAAGCCATTTATCCATATTGAAGCACTGGATACATTTGAGTTCTTAAAAGAACAGGTTGGAACCGGATACTATGAAGATCTGATCCGGAAATATCTGTTGGAGAACACACATGGTGCAATCGTGCTGATCAGACCGGAAAAGGGCCGTACCGCAAGAATGGATAAAGAACTTCAGGAGAAGTTACAGGCTTATAAAGAAAGTCTTACAGAAGAAGAAAGAAAAGCGTTGGTAGAGCGTTCGAATGCGCTGGAAGAGTACCAGTCAGCACCGGATAAGACAGAAGATCTGGAGAAGATTCCGGTTCTTGCAAGAGAAGATATCTCAAAAGAGATCGAACCGATCATCAACGAAGAGATAAAGATCGCAGATGTGCCGGTAGTATTCCATGAGATCGAGACGAACGGAATCGGCTATATGGATGTACTGTTTGACATGTCCGGTGTAGAAGAGGCAGATCTTCCGTATGTCGGAATCCTGCAGGGAGTACTCGGAATTATCGATACAGAGAATTATAAATATGGAGAACTCTTCAATGAGATCAATGTGCATACCGGCGGTATCGGAACTTCGCTGGAACTGTACACAGACATTTCCAAAGTGCCGGAAAAAGAATTCAAGGCGACTTTTGAGATCAAAGGAAAAGCATTATACCAGAAGCTTCCGGTAGTATTCCAGATGATGGAAGAGATCCTGACACGTTCGAAATTCGAGGATACAAAGCGCCTGAAAGAAATCCTTGCAATGCAGAAGTCAAGACTGCTTATGAAGTTCCAGTCTTCGGGACATACGACAGCTGTGCTGCGTGCAATGTCTTATGCATCACCGTCATCCAAATTAAAAGATATGACAAGCGGTATTGAGTTCTATGACAAGATCGCATATATCGAAGAGCATTTTGAAGAGGAAAAGGACGGACTGGTACAGAAGCTTCAGAAGCTTGCACACAAGCTGTTCCGTGCAGATAACATGATGATCAGCTATACATCGGCAAGAGAAGGTCTGGACGGCATGGAAGGACTGGTAGAAGGATTGAAGAAGACGTTATTCGAAGATCCGGTGGAAGATACAAGATGTGTACTGCACTGTGAGATGAAGAACGAAGGATTCAAGACAGCTTCCAAAGTACAGTATGTGGCAAGAACCGGTAACTTTATCGACAATGGAGCAGATTATACGGGGGCACTGCAGATATTGAAGGTGATCTTAAGCTATGATTACCTGTGGCAGAACATCCGTGTCAAAGGCGGAGCTTATGGCTGCATGAGCGGATTCAGCCGTACCGGAGAAGGATATTTCGTATCTTACCGTGATCCGAACCTGGAAAGAACAATGGAAGTCTACGAAGGCATCGCAGATTATCTGAGAAACTTTACAGTCAGCGACCGTGACATGAATAAATATATCATCGGAACGATGAGCAATCTGGATCAGCCGATGACACCGTCTGCCAAAGGAGACCGTTCTTTCAATCTGTATATGAATAAAGTCAGTGCAGAGACGATAAAGAAAGAACGTCTCGAGATCTTAGAGGCAGGACAGGAAGATATCCGGAAGCTGGCAGATGTCGTAGAGGCTGTAATGAAAGCCGGACAGATCTGCGTAATCGGAAGCGAAGAGAAGATAGAAGAAGCAAAAGATATGTTTAAGAATGTGACGACATTTTAAGAGATTTTAAGATTTGTAAGAAGCTGCAGGCGGCAGTTTCTTACGGATGTAGTAAGTGGTCACAGAATAGATAAAAGAACAGGAGAAGATATGAAAAAAGATTATAAATCAGGATTCGTAACACTGATCGGCCGTCCAAATGTTGGAAAGTCAACTCTGATGAACCAGCTGATCGGTCAGAAGATTGCAATTACATCGAATAAACCGCAGACGACACGTAACCGTATCCAGACTGTACTGACGACAGATGACGGTCAGATCGTATTCGTAGATACACCGGGAATCCACAAAGCGAAGAACAAGCTTGGAGAATATATGGTCAATGTGGCAGAACGTACGTTAAATGAAGTAGATGTAGTACTCTGGCTGGTAGAGCCGACAACGTTCATCGGGGCCGGCGAACAGCATATCATCAGTCAGCTTAAGAAGGTAAAGACGCCGGTTGTACTGGTCATCAATAAGATCGACAGCGTGAAGAAAGAAGAGATACTTCCATCGATCGCTGCTTATAAAGATGTCTATGACTTTGCAGAGATCGTTCCGGTATCTGCAAGAAACGGAGACAATACAGATGAGCTTGTAAAAGTGATCATGAAATATCTGCCATACGGACCGCAGTTCTATGATGAAGATACCATCACAGACCAGCCGGAGCGCCAGATCGTGGCGGAACTGATCCGCGAAAAAGCACTGCACTGTCTGCAGGAAGAGATTCCGCATGGTATCGCAGTTGCCATTGACAGCATGAAGGTCAGAAATAAAGTGATGCACATCGATGCAACAATTATCTGTGAGCGTGATTCGCACAAGGGGATAATTATTGGTAAAAAAGGAAGTATGTTGAAAAAGATCGGAAGCACTGCCCGCTATGAGATCGAGAAAATGCTGGATCAGCAGGTCAATCTCAAGCTCTGGGTCAAAGTAAAGAAAGACTGGAGAGACAGTGAATTCCTGATGAAAAATTTTGGATACCGCGAAGACGAATAAAAAGCAGTGTCCATGGGAGAACCTATTCTTAGAGCATTAGAAAAATATGCCCTGGCAAAGGATGAGGTGATCATATGGAAGAGTACTGGGATAGATTCGTCACAACGGGAAAGATAGAAGATTATCTGTATTATAAAGGTATGTGTATCTGCGAGGAGACGATGAACAGATACAAAGAAGGAGATACAATTGGTAAATCAGATTACACTGACTGGCATGATACTGACAGCAGCACCGATAGGTGAATATGACAGACGAGTGGTAATACTGACCAGGGAAAGAGGGAAGATCTCGGCATTCGCGCGCGGTGCAAGAAGACCGAACAGTGCACTGATGGGAGTGACGAGCCCTTTTTCGTTTGGAGAGTTTACTGTATATGAGGGGCGGACATCGTATACACTGGTGTCGGCCTCTATTTCCAATTATTTCCAGGAACTGCGTACCGATGTGGAAGGTGCATATTACGGATTCTATTTTATGGATCTGGCGGGATATTACGCAAGAGAGGCGAATGATGAGACAGAGATGCTGAAGCTTCTGTATCAGACGCTGCGGGCGTTGACGAATGTACATATTCCGAATGAACTGATACGGTGCATTTACGAACTGAAGACTATTACTGTGAACGGAGAAGGTCCGCAGGTGATGGAATGCATTATGTGCGGGGATAAAGAGCGGGAGAAAGTATTCAGTATACGGAGAGGCGGCGTGATATGCACACAGTGTGCCGGGCACATTTCCGATGGAATCCGACTGCTTCCGTCGACATTATATACGCTGCAGTACATTGTATGTTCCCCGGTTGAGAAACTGTATACTTTCGTTGTAAAAGAAGATGTGCTCAGAGAACTGAAGAATCTGACGAAAGCATATCTGGATGAATATCTGGGAAAACGCTTTAAATCATTGGAGATATTGGAAACAATTGTGCGATAAGGCTTGAAAACAAAGAGGGCAGACGCTATAATTAAATTCAATTATGAATATTTTGAGAAGGTGAGGATGAAAAAATGGCAGAAAAGACTATGGATAAGATCGTTTCATTAGCGAAAGCAAGAGGATTTGTATATCCGGGATCTGAGATCTATGGCGGGCTTGCAAATACATGGGATTATGGTAATCTCGGAGTAGAACTGAAAAACAACGTAAAAAAAGCATGGTGGAAGAAATTCATTCAGGAATCTCCATTCAATGTAGGTGTGGACTGTGCGATCCTTATGAACCCACAGACATGGATCGCGAGTGGACATCTCGGAGGATTCAGTGATCCGCTGATGGACTGTAAACAGTGCCACGAGCGTTTCCGTGCAGATAAAGTCATCGAAGATTATTGTGCAGAGCATAACATCGAACTGGATGGTGCAGTAGATGCATGGACACAGGAACAGATGAAGAACTTCATCGATGAGAATCAGATTCCATGTCCGACATGTGGAAAGCATGACTTTACAGATATCCGTCAGTTCAACCTGATGTTCAAGACATTCCAGGGAGTAACAGAGGATGCGAAGAATACGGTATATCTCCGTCCGGAGACAGCACAGGGAATCTTCGTTAACTTCAAGAATGTACAGCGTACATCCAGAAAGAAACTGCCATTTGGTATCGGACAGATCGGTAAATCATTCCGTAACGAGATCACACCTGGTAACTTTACATTCCGTACCAGAGAATTCGAACAGATGGAGCTGGAATTCTTCTGCAAACCAGATACAGACCTTGAGTGGTTCGACTACTGGAAGAAATTCTGTCTGAACTGGCTGTCTACATTAGGACTGAAAGACGATGAAGTACGTTACCGCGATCATGATAAAGAAGAGCTTTCTTTCTACAGTAAAGCAACAACAGATGTTGAGTTCTTATTCCCATTCGGATGGGGAGAACTGTGGGGAATCGCTGACCGTACAGATTATGACTTAACACAGCATCAGAATGTATCCGGACAGGATCTGACATACTTTGATGATGAGACAAAGGAAAAATACATCCCATACGTTATCGAGCCGTCACTTGGAGCAGACCGTATGGTACTTGCATTCCTTTGCAGCGCTTATGATGAAGAAGAGATCGGAACAGAAGAGAAACCGGATACACGTACGGTTCTTCATTTCCATCCGGCACTGGCACCGGTTAAGATCGGTGTGCTTCCGCTTTCTAAGAAGCTGAACGAAGGTGCAGAGAAAGTATTTGCACAGTTAAGCAAGAAATACAACTGCGAATACGATGACCGTGGAAATATCGGAAAACGTTACCGCCGCCAGGACGAGATCGGTACACCATTCTGTGTAACATACGATTTCGATTCTGAAGAAGACGGAGCAGTAACAGTCCGTGACAGAGATACCATGGAACAGGAAAGAATCAAGATCGAAGATCTGGATGCTTACTTCGAGAAGAAGTTTGAGTGGTAAGATATTTTACTATATCAGAGAATACAAGAAAAGCTGCCAATGGCAGCTTTTCTTGTATTCTAGTAAGACGTTGTATTATGGGCACAACAGCTTATAGGCGTAATAAAATTGTAAATTACTTCTGACCGCGAAGTCTCTTTTCACGGATATCAGCAATGGCTGTATAAAGTACATCGGATGAAGAGTTCAGTCCTGTCTCGCAGGAATCCTGGATAACTCCGATGATGAATCCGACACCGACTGCCTGCATGGCAACATCATTCGGTACACCGAAGAGACTGCAGGCCATAGGGATCAGTAATAAGGAACCACCGGCAACTCCGGAAGCACCTGCGGCACTCAATGCAGCCAGTACACAGAGGATGATCGATGTAAGGAAATCCACATGGATATCCAGTGTATGTGCGGTTGATAATGCCATAACAGAGATTGTAATCGCAGCCCCTGCCATGTTGATCGTAGCTCCAAGTGGAATGGAGATAGAGTATGTATCTTCGTCCAGACCAAGTTTCTTACAAAGCTCCATGTTGACAGGAATGTTGGCAGCAGAACTTCTGGTGAAGAATGCTGTGATAAAGCTTTCCTTCAGACAGGTAAATACCAGTGGAAATGGATTCTGTCTTGTGAAAATAAATACAATAACCGGGTTAATAATGAAGATGACAACAGCCATACTTCCAACCAGAACGAGAATTAATTTTCCGTAAGAAAGTAATGCATCCAGTCCCTGTTCGGAGATCGTAGAGAAGATCAGTCCCATGATACCGAACGGAGCACAGTTGATGATCCACTGAACTGCAGTTGCAGTTGCATCGGAGATATTCTCCAGCGCATCTTTCGTTCCCTGATTGGCATGCTTTAATGCGATTCCGAAAATAACTGCCCAGAAAAGAATACCGATGTAATTAGCATTTACAATGGAATCAACCGGATTCTTAACAAGGTTGGTTAAAAGATTGGTCAGCACTTCCGCAATTCCACTCGGTGGTGTGATATCGGTAGAAGAAGCCGAATCTGTAAATGTCAGCGTTACCGGGAACAGCCGACAGGCAATAACTGCAACGAATGCAGATACAAGGTTACCGATCATATAGAGAATAACGATAAATTTTAAATTCGTTTTCTGACCGGACTTCATGTGGCAGAGAGCACTCATAACCAGGAAGAATACCAGAAGTGGAGCAATCCCCTTCAACGCTCCGACGAACATGCTTCCAAGAATCGAGATTACGGATGCCTGAGGAACAACAAGTCCAAGGACCAGACCGATGATCAATCCGCAGATGATCCGTTTGATCAGACTGATGCTGTTCCATTTTTTGATTAAGTTTTTCATTGTTTTTGTGGCAGGATCTCTAAAATCCTGCACCCCTCTCTTTCGTTTTTGCTTTCGCAAGCATAATCAAGATTATACATGAAGTGAACGGGAAAGTAAATATTATTTTTAGTATAAAATGACAATAAAGATGAAAAAAGTATGTGAAAAACTTGACATATTAAACAAAAAATATACAAATTAGAGGTTGTACATATGAACCAAGAGTGCTATAATAACCAATGTTAGTAATGAGATAACCATCTGGGGAGATGGTGTTTTTGGGAGGTTATATAATATGCAATTGAATAATGATGGTCTGATGTGGGCACTGGTAAAGGAGAAACCGGAGGAAGGACTATGGATGAAGCGTGTGCCGATTCCGGAAGTGGGACCGAATGATGTGAAGATCAAGATCCATAAGACAGCGATCTGTGGAACAGATGTACATATCTATCAGTGGAATGACTGGGCACAGCATACCATTCCGATCGGCCTTACAGCAGGTCATGAGTACGTTGGAGAGATCGTAGAAAAAGGGGAAGGCGTACAGGGATTTAAGATCGGTGATCTGGTATCCGGTGAAGGACATATCACATGTGGAAAATGCCGTAACTGTCTGGAAGGACACAAGGAGAACTGTAAGGATGCCAAGGGTGTCGGCGTGAACCGTAACGGAGCATTCGCAGAGTATCTTGTAATTCCGTCAAGTAACGTATGGCCATGTAATCCGAATATTCCGGAAGAGATGTATGCGACCTTTGATCCATTTGGAAATGCAACACACACCGCACTTTCATTCGAAGCGCTGGGAGAAGACGTGCTGATCGCAGGTGCCGGTCCGATCGGATGTATGGCAGCAGCAATCGTGAAGTTCTCTGGTGCAAGACACGTTGTGGTAACAGATATGAATCCATACAGACTGGAGCTTGCAAAGAAGCTGGGAGCAACAAGAACGGTTAACTTAAAAGAAGAGAATCTGAAAGATGTTATGAAAGAGATCGGAATGACGGAAGGATTTGACGTAGGTCTTGAGATGTCCGGATCACAGGTAGCATTAGATGATATGATCCACAATATGAAGCACGGCGGACATATCGCACTGTTAGGATTACAGAGAACAGATGCCAAAGTAGATCTTGAGACAGTGATCTTCAACGGATTACATCTGAAAGGAATCTACGGACGTAAAGTATGGGATACATGGTACAAGATGTCTACAATGCTGCAGGCAGGACTTGATATCTCTGATATCATCACACATCATTTTGATATCAAAGATTATGAGAAGGGATTCGAGGCAATGATCTCCGGTAATTCCGGAAAAGTTATTCTGGACTGGGCACATGTAAACGACTAAGAGGAGTGCACGGAACGAATCAGGAAAAAGAGAAAAAGACAGAAAAACGAAGACAGAACAGAAATTGTGAGGTTAAAAAAATGGCACGTAAAGATGATATTTTAAGCATTTATACAAAAGAAGTAGAAGGAATCAAAGAAGCAGGACTTTTCAAAGGAGAAGCGCCTTTCGTATCTCCACAGGGAGCAAGAGTGAAGATGGAAGACGGAAGAGAACTTCTGTGTATGTGTGCGAATAACTACCTTGGACTGGGGGATAACCCGAGACTGATCGAGGCAGCTAAGAGAACATATGATGAAAAAGGATACGGAGTTGCCTCTGTACGTTTCATCTGCGGAACACAGGATATTCATAAGAAGCTGGAGAAAAAGATCTCTGGATTCTTAGGAACAGATGATACGATTCTTTATTCTTCATGCTTCGATGCAAACGGAGGATTATTCGAGACAATCCTGACAGCAGAAGATGCAGTTATCAGTGATGAACTGAATCATGCTTCTATTATCGACGGCGTACGTCTGTGTAAAGCAAAACGTTTCCGCTATAAGAACAACGATATGGAAGATCTGGAAGCAAAATTAAAAGAAGCAGATGAAGCAGGAGCAAGAATCAAACTGATCGCTACAGATGGTGTATTCTCTATGGATGGAATCATCTGTAACTTAAAGGGTGTATGCGATCTGGCTGACAAATACAATGCACTGGTTATGGTTGATGACAGCCATGCAGTTGGATTTGTAGGAAAGACCGGACGTGGAACAGCAGAGTACTGTGGCGTAGAAGGACGTGTAGACATCATTACAGGAACATTGGGAAAAGCTCTCGGAGGAGCATCCGGCGGATACACATCCGGACGTAAAGAGATCATTGATCTGTTAAGACAGAGAAGCCGTCCGTACCTGTTCTCTAACTCTCTGGCACCGGCAATCGCAGGAGCCAGCCTGGAGCTGTTCGATATGTTAGAGGAAAGCACAGAACTTCGTGACCATCTGGAAGAAGTAACTGCATACTACAGAAAACAGCTGGTAGATAACGGATTTGATATCATTCCTGGAACACATCCTTGCGTACCTGTTATGCTCTATGATGAGAAGACAGCAGCAGAATTTGCAAAACGTATGATGGAAAAAGGTGTATATGTTGTAGCATTCTCTTATCCGGTTGTACCGAAGGGAAAAGCAAGAATCCGTACACAGGTATGCGCAAGCCATACAAAAGAAGATATTGATTTCATCGTAAAATGCTTCATCGAAGTAAGAGAAGAGATGGGATTGAATAAATAATCGGATAAAATAAATAAAAGATGAGAAAAAATGGTACGTAGCATTTGCGAAAAGTGGTGCGTACCATTTTCTTTTTTGTGTTATACTAAACACAGCGTGATCTTGAAAGGAGAGACAAAAATGGAAAGAAGAAATGCATGGAAGACATACACACCTGAACAGTTAAAAGAACTGGATCAGATCAATGACAGATATAAAGTATGCCTGGATGAAGGAAAGACGGAGAGAGAATGTGTCCGTCTGACAGTGAAAGAGATTGAAAAACATGGTTACCGTAATCTGAAAGACGTCAAAGGCAGCTTAAAAGCAGGAGATAAAGTCTATGCAGTATGCATGGGAAAAAGCATCGCCATGTTCCGGATCGGAAAAGAACCTCTGGAAAATGGTATGAATATTCTGGGAGCACATATTGATTCGCCAAGAATTGATGTGAAACAGAATCCTTTATATGAAAATGAAGAACTTGCTTATCTGGATACACATTATTACGGCGGAATTAAGAAATATCAGTGGGTGACACTGCCGCTTGCACTTCACGGAGTGATCGTTAAGACCGACGGAACCGTACAGGAAGTAAGCATCGGAGAAAAAGAGGATGATCCAGTATTCGTAGTAACGGATCTTCTGATCCACCTGGCAGGAAAACAGATGGAAAAGAAAGCAAGCGTTGTGATCGAAGGAGAGAAGCTTGACCTTCTGATCGGAAGCCGTCCGCTTGAGAAAGAAGAAGGACTGGATGAGAATGAAAAAGAAGCTGTAAAAGCAAATGTCATGAAGATCCTGACAGAGTATTATGACATGGAAGAAGAAGATTTCCTGTCGGCAGAACTGGAGATCGTACCTGCAGGAAAAGCAAGAGACTGCGGAATTGACAGAAGTATGGTGCTTGCTTACGGACAGGATGACAGAGTATGTGCATTTACCTCATTATTCGCCATGCTGGATGTAGAAGAAACAGAGCGTACTTCCTGCTGTATCCTGGTTGATAAAGAAGAGATCGGAAGCGTCGGGGCAACCGGTATGCATTCCCGTTTCTTTGAAAATGTTGTGGCAGAACTGGTGGCATTGACAGAAGGAGAATCAGAACTGAAAGTACGCCGTGCACTTCAGAATTCCAGAATGCTTTCTTCCGATGTAAGTGCTGCTTATGATCCGATGTATGCAGAAGCATTTGAAAAGAGAAGTGCGGCATTCTTTGGAAAAGGTCTGGTATTCAATAAATTTACCGGAGCAAGAGGTAAGAGCGGTTCCAATGATGCCAATGCAGAATATCTGGCAGAGGTACGCCGTGCGATGAATGCAGAAGATGTATCTTATCAGTTCGCCGAACTTGGAAAGGTTGATTTCGGAGGCGGCGGAACGATCGCTTATATTATGGCAAATTATGGAATGGAAGTCATCGACAGCGGTGTGGCAGTCTTAAGTATGCATGCGCCATGGGAAGTGACGAGTAAGGCAGACGTATACGAAGCTTACAGAGGTTATAAGTCGTTTTTACGTAATATTTAGGAAATAAAGTCGCATATCAGCACTTGAATGTACGAAAATCAGCACAATTGTGCACAATGACTGAAAAGCACGGGAAAAATCGGCAGATTTATTGGTGAAAGTCTTGACGAAAACTGGTAAAAACAGTAAAATACTAAGTGCGACTTAGAAAATTTAGTTTTAGGAGGTCATGACAAATGGCAAAATGGGTTTATATGTTTACAGAAGGTAACGCAACCATGAGAAACCTTCTTGGTGGAAAAGGTGCGAACCTTGCTGAAATGACAAACTTAGGTCTTCCAGTACCACAGGGCTTTACTGTAACAACAGAAGCTTGTACACAGTACTACGAAGACGGCAGACAGATCAATGACGAAATTATGGGTCAGATCATGGAAGCCATCGATAAAATGGAAGGAATCACAGGAAAGAAATTCGGAGATAAGAAGAATCCGCTTCTCGTTTCAGTTCGTTCTGGAGCAAGAGCTTCTATGCCTGGTATGATGGATACAATCCTGAACCTTGGATTAAATGAAGAAGTAGTTGAGACACTTGCTGAAGCTTCAGGAAATCCTCGTTGGGCTTGGGACTGCTACAGAAGATTCATTCAGATGTTCTCTGACGTAGTTATGGAAGTTGGAAAGAAATACTTCGAAGAGCTGATCGACAAGATGAAAGCTGACAGAGGTGTTAAGCAGGACGTAGAACTTACTGCTGAAGACCTGAAAGAGCTGGCTAACCAGTTCAAGGCTGAATACAAAGAGAAGATTGGTGCTGATTTCCCATCTGATCCGAAGGAACAGTTAATGGAAGCAGTAAAAGCTGTATTCCGTTCATGGGACAACCCAAGAGCTAACGTATATCGTCGTGACAATGATATCCCATATTCATGGGGAACAGCTGTTAACGTACAGATGATGGCATTTGGTAACATGGGAGATGACTGTGGTACAGGTGTTGCGTTTACTCGTGACCCAGCTACAGGAGAGAACGGTCTGTTCGGAGAATTCCTTACAAATGCACAGGGAGAAGACGTAGTTGCCGGTGTTCGTACACCAATGCACATTTCAGAGATGGAAGAGAAATTCCCAGAAGCATTCGTACAGTTCAAACAGGTTTGTGAAACTCTTGAAAAACACTATAGAGATATGCAGGACATGGAGTTTACTGTAGAACATGGTAAACTGTACATGTTACAGATACGTAATGGTAAGAGAACAGCTAAGGCTGCTCTGAAGATTGCTTGTGATCTTGTTGATGAAGGAATGAGAACAGAGGAAGAGGCTGTTGCAATGATCGACCCTCGTAACCTTGACTCTCTGCTTCACCCACAGTTCGATGCTGCAGCACTGAAAGCTGCTACACCACCTGCAAAAGCACTTGGAGCATCTCCAGGAGCTGCTTGCGGTAAGATCGTATTCACAGCTGATGACGCTGTTGAATGGGCTGAAAGAGGAGAAAAAGTTGTTCTTGTACGTCTTGAGACATCACCAGAAGATATCACAGGTATGAAGTCTGCACAGGGTATCCTGACAGTTCGTGGTGGTATGACATCTCACGCAGCCGTAGTTGCTCGTGGTATGGGTACATGCTGTGTATCTGGTTGCGGTGACATCGCAATGGACGAAGCTAATAAGAAATTCACACTTGCTGGAAAAGAATATCATGAAGGAGACCGCATCTCACTTGATGGTTCTACAGGTAATATCTATGATGGTATCATCCCAACAGTTGATGCAACAATCGCTGGTGAATTCGGAAGAATCATGGGATGGGCTGATAAATACAGAACAATGAAAGTTCGTACAAACGCTGATACACCACGCGATGCTGTAAAAGCACGCGAACTTGGTGCAGAAGGTATCGGACTTTGCCGTACAGAGCATATGTTCTTCGAAGGAAACAGAATCGATGCATTCCGTGAAATGATCTGCTCTGAGACAGAAGAAGAAAGAGAAGCAGCACTTGCTAAGATTCTTCCAGAACAGCAGGGAGACTTCGAAAAACTGTATGAAGCACTGGAAGGTAACCCGGTTACTATCCGTTTCCTTGATCCACCGCTTCATGAGTTCGTTCCTACAGAAGAGGAAGACATTAAGAAACTTGCTGACGCTCAGGGTAAAACTGTTGAGCAGATCAAAACAATCATCGACAGCCTTCATGAGTTCAACCCAATGATGGGACATCGTGGATGCCGTCTTGCAGTAACATATCCAGAGATTGCTAAGATGCAGACAAGCGCTGTTATCCGTGCAGCAATCAATGTAAAGAAAGCTCACCCAGACTGGAACGTAAAACCAGAGATCATGATCCCACTCGTTGGAGACATCAAAGAGCTTAAATATGTTAAGAAATTCGTAGTAGAGACAGCAGACGCTGAGATTGTAGCAGCAAACAGCGACCTTGAGTACGAAGTTGGAACAATGATCGAGATCCCAAGAGCAGCTCTTACAGCTGATCAGATCGCTTCAGAAGCTGACTTCTTCTGCTTCGGTACAAACGACTTAACACAGATGACATACGGATTCTCTCGTGACGATGCTGGTAAGTTCTTAGACGCTTACTATGATGCTAAGATCTTCGAGAACGATCCATTTGCTAAGCTTGACCAGACAGGTGTTGGTAAATTAATGGAAATGGCTATCGAATTAGGTAAGCCAGTTAACCCAAGCCTTCACGTTGGTATCTGTGGAGAGCACGGTGGAGATCCATCTTCAGTTGAATTCTGCAACAAGATCGGTCTTGACTATGTATCTTGCTCACCATTCCGTGTACCAATCGCTCGTCTTGCAGCAGCACAGGCAGCAATTGCTCAGAAGAATGCATAATTAGTTCTTAAGGACTGATAGAGAGCATACTTAGCTTATATAGAAAACCCCTCACATCGATTATGGTGTGAGGGGTTTTTTACGTCGCCATGCGTTCGGAAGAAGCTGCCAGTGGCAGGTTCTGCTGACTTGAAAAAGTAAATAAATAAGACTACAATTAGGAGTAGAAACATATCTAAAAATATGCTAATATATTAAAAAGCATTATATTTCTAAAACTCTATATCACATCTGATTGCATATCTTGAATCGGTACAAGGTCTGAAAATGACCAAAAGAAATCTCAATGCTTTGAAACTCACAGATTAAGCAAGGAGATTTCGAATATATGACTGAATATAAAATTAACAGTACGGAGTCTCTAATGTGGTTTTACAAAAGGAGAATGCCTATGTCAGAAAAGAAAGAATGGACACCTGTTAATTTTCAGTACAAAGCAAGAATTTTTGAGATGCTGTACAGTGAAAAGCAAGAATTACTGGATTTATATAATGCAGTGAATGGTACGGCATACAAAGATCCAGATGAGTTGGAGATTAATACATTGGAAAATGCAATATATATGTCTATGCATAACGATGTATCCTTTGTCGTAGATATGAAAGTATCACTATATGAACATCAATCTACATATAGTCCTAACTTACCGCTGAGATATTTGTTTTACATTTCAGATTTGTATTCAAAGATAACAAAAGATAGTAATTTGTATGGAGAAAGGATAGTCAAAATACCAACACCGAAATTTATTATTTTTTATAATGGTGAGAAAAAGAGACCGGAAAAAGAAATATTAAAACTTTCATCCATGTATCTGATAGAAGATGCTGAGCCGGGGTTGGAGTTGGAAGCCATTTTATTGAATATCAATCCAGGATATAATGAGAACTTGAAAGGTTTGTGTAAATCGTTACATGATTATGCAGAGTATACGAGCAGAGTCAGAGAATATGCGAAAGAAATGGAGATAGAAGAAGCGGTAGAAAAGGCAATTACAGAGTGTATAGCAGAAGGAATTCTGGCCGAATTTCTCAGCAAGAGTAGAGCGGAGGTGAAGAAAGTGAGCATTTATGAATATGATCAAGAAAAACATCTTCGTATGGAGCGTGAAGATGCAAAGGTAGAAGGCAGAAATGAATTGCTTGAAGAACTGGTAAGAAAGAAACTACAAAAAAATAAATCCCCAGAGGTTATTGCGGAAGAATTAGAAGAAAATATTGTAGTCATAAAAAATATTATTGAAAAAATTGCTCAATAAGCAGGAAAATAAGTTGATGTATATGAAGGAATATGCATCAACTTATTTTTAGCACCATGTGTTTGAAAGAAACTGCCAGTGTTAGGGTGTTTCGAAGGTATTATAGGGAAACTGCTGAAGTAAAGGAGAAAAAATGAACGATAAATGGCTTGATTTTGCAATTCGTATTCAAAGTATAGCACAGGCGGGGCTTCAATACGGAAAAGATCAATATGATAAGGAACGTTATGAGGAGTTAAGAAAAATTGCTGCGGAAATGATTGCAGAAAAAACAGATATTACAGTGGAGAAGGTTTATGACCTGTTTTGTAATGAGACTGGATATCAGACACCCAAAGTAGATACCAGAGCGGCTGTCTTCATAGATGATAAAATCCTTCTTGTCCATGAGAATAATGGAACCTGGTCATTGCCAGGTGGATGGTGTGATGTGGATCAATCCATTGCATCGAATACGGAAAAAGAAGTAAGAGAAGAAGCGGGATTCATTGTGAAAGCAGAAAAGCTGATTGCTGTGCAGGATTGGAGAAAACATAATGTGACAAACTATGCTTATGGTGTTGTGAAAGCATTCGTTATGTGCCGGTACGAGAGCGGAAACTTTGAGGAAAATATTGAGACAACAGAGATAGCTTTCTTCGGTAAGGAGGAAATACCGGACAATCTTGCAGTTGAAAAGTGTACACGGGAACAGATTATGATGTGCTTTGAAGCATATGAAAAGCCGGAGATGAAGACACTGTTTGATTGAACTATAATTCGAAAACCCCTCACATCAAATAAGGTGTGAGGGGTTTTTAAGAATTATAGTTCAATCAAAAACTGGTTCAAATTCAAAACATGAGTATATTCCATATTTTTGGAAAGCCGGCTGACGATTCTTAGACCGATATTATGTTCAGGTTCATTATCTTTTAGCATCTCAATACGGTCCTTCGGATTGAATGGCTGGCAGTTATCC